>JAJDFU010000075.1 GCA_020528935.1 Saprospiraceae bacterium
AGAGGAAGAGTAGAAAGCCTCAGAAGTTCAGTTGGTTAGAGCGGTCCCGCTTTTTGGAAAAAAAGCGGGATTAATCCGTAGGTCGTAGGTTCAAGTCCTACCTGAGGCGCACAAGACGCAAGCCGGTGGAGTTTTCTAAGCTCCACTGGCTTTTTAATTATGAGCTTTTGGGTATACATACTCCACTCTTCCACGGCGGATAAGTACTACGTCGGTCAGACCCAGGACCTGGAGATGCGATTGCTGTACCACAACGAGTTGGCGGAGAACAACTTCAGTTCAAAGTACCGTCCCTGGACATTGGTTTTGGCCATCTCGCGGTCGTGCGATGCAGATGGAACAATACATAAAGAAGCGAAAGAGCCGGGCCTACATCGAGGGGCTGATCGGGGATGAGCGGGCCAGGCGGCGCTTGCTCTACCGGCTTTTTTCATTTCTTCCCACAGGCAGGTATTCACACTTTTTCCGACGCGGGAATAACGCCCTTTTTGTATATTACCCTAGTGTATTTTTTGCCCGGCTTCATGAGCCAAGGGCAGGAAATACTTTTCAATAAACCAAAAAACACAGATGCTATGGCTATCATGAAAGTCATCGAAGTTATGGGGTACTCTTCCCAAGGATGGGAAGATGCAGCTCAGCGCATGGTAACGGACGCCAGCAAAACGGTGAAAAATATCAAGTCCATTTACATCAACGAGATGTCGGCCAAGGTGGAAAACAACCAGATCGTCGAATATCGGCTGAACGGCAAGATCACCTTCGAAGTGCGGGATACCAAGTAGGCTCAGAACCCCAGCGAAAAGCCGATGCGGAACCCTGCGCCCTTCAGCCCTAAAAACCTGGGCACCTGAGGGTGGTCCAGGTAATTCAGGCGCTGAACATAGTGAAGCTCGAAAAAGCGAAGGATGTTGGTTATACCTACACTGTATTCCATGTAGGGAGGCCCTTCTATGGAATACGTTTCAGGTATGCCGGCATCGTTGGTGGTAAACTGTATGAGCTGCCGGTTCTGGTCGGGATCATTGGGGAGGGTCAGGCGGCCGTAGTACAGCTTAAATCCCACGGCTTCGCGCAATTTGAGGCGACGCAGCAGCGGGATGCGGTTGAACAGAAAGCCGTTGAAGTTGTGGGTAAGGTGAAAGCTGATGTATTCATCGCCCACAAATTCCAGAAAACTCATCAGGTTAAAGGCTTTGGGGTGATAGGCGATAGACTGATTAACCGCAGCAATATCCAGGAGGATATAGGGTAGCTCGCGCCCCCAGAACTTACCGGCGGAAATGTCCACGACGGAATAGCCCAAAGTTTTGATGTTAAAGCGTTTGCGGAAACCCAGGTTGAGGTGGTGGTAGTTATGTTCGCCACCGAGAATACCTTTTATGCCCACCTCATAGCCCAGCGTCATGATGGGGAAGCGGCCGGGAATGGGGTAGCGGTTATATTGTCCTTCCCACCATTTGGTAAGGGGGGCATATTGGAGCCTCATACGCACTGCAGCGGTGCGTACAGGGCTGGCATTTGCGGGCTGGTCGTTTTCTTCATCGTAATATTGGAAGTTCAGCCGTCCTGCCGGTCCCTGTTGCATGCGGGTCAAATTCAGGTCCAGAGTTACGAAATCGTTGAACTCCTTGTGGTACTCCAGGCGGTAAAATTCGTAAGAGACCATTTTATCGGCCGGAGCGCCTATGCGCAGGGAAAGGAAGAAGTTGTCCTGATCCAGTACGCGAAGATACTGGCCGGGAAAGCGCACGTCCTGTTCATAGGTAAAGCCGAGGTAGTGATAAGGGACGGGGGAAAACTCCTTGTCAAAGGCATAACCGACGCTCCCGGAGTACTTGAAGCGTCGATCGCGAGTACCGTAGGCCGCATAGCCCTTTAGGCGCCAGTGGGGGTGGAAATCGCCATTGGTGCGCGCTCCCAGGCGAAAGCGGGCCCCTTCCACCGGGTTGAAGCTGAATACAGAGTACAAACTGCACACATCCAAAGGGCCCCGGGTAACGTAGCCGGCAGAAAAGACGTTAAAAAGAGTGAGAAAGGACATAAAAGCCGTCGATTTTTTCAGCCGGCTGACCATTTAGTAGATGCCGGCATCGACTTTGACCACAGGCACCGGGCGGGCCTTCTCCCAGTACGCCTCCGTTTTTTCGTCTTCGCCCTCCATGGGAATGAGCTCCCCCGCCGTATTGTACACCTGTGGATCGTCGGGGGGTTGAAACCGGTAGTCAGCGTACAGGCTGGTGCGTTTACCCCGTATGCCCACCAGGTTCTGCGTCAACTTGAACTCTACATCAAATTCACTTCGGCTGGTCACCCAGATCGAGTCCTGAACCTGCTCGAACATTTGCCGGATGCGCAAATCCTTCACGAAATTGAGGTTGATTGTAGGCAACAACGACATGTCTGCCCCCAACACCCGGAAGCTGCTGTCGGCTGCGATGAACAATTTGCCGTCGAAGCCCAGGTTGTAGCGATTGTTGGGAATAAAACTGAGCTCGTAGCACTCCCGACCGTTGTAAGGGAGGGTGTCTGTGAGGTAAAACTTGTAGTACAGGGGGGCAATATCGGCCAGTGGCGTAGGAAACTCAAGTTCGAATAAATAGAGCTGGTCGTCGTAAATGTCAATGTCCAGGTAAAGGCGATTGATGAAGTTGGCCAGCGCTTCGGTTTTGGTGTAGTCGTCGTAATTGGTCGTTTTCAGGGCCTGCCGGTAGGTCTTCTCGGTCCGGGGTTGTTTGCGGTAATATACCTTGGAGACGCTCTCCTGCAGGAAAAAAGGCAGTACGGGGTCGTTGTAGCTGCTGGAGTCCATGTATTCCAATGCGAAGGCAAACTTTTTCAACGCCTTGCGCTCAGCGAGTTCTTTCGAGATCTTGGTGATATCGAGTTCAACCTTATCGTACACTTCGTATTCGTAATACGGCTGCTTTTCCAGGCGATTGTCTTTTTTGTGCGCAATAACGTCTCGGATGAGCGCTACAGCGGGATTGCCTTTTCGTTTGTATTTTCCCCGTCTTTCCCGGACTTCTACCACATCCAGGTCCAGGGTTTGAGATTCGAGCCTGATACTGGCGGGGAAGTCCTCGGATGCAGAAACCGGCAGGGTGAGTGGCAGATAACCAACGCAACTGATCTGAAGGGTGTCTTTGGCATAGGGGCTGCTCACTGTAAAACGGCCCTCTTCATCGCTGACCGTCCCCTTGCCCGCTCGGAGCAAAAAAACCGAAGCAAAAGGAACCGGTTCACCGGAGGCGGCATCCCGCAGCGTAGCGCTGATTAAAACCTCCTGTCCCAACAGGGCTGGGGAAGCGAAGAGCAGGACGGCCAATGAGGTCAAGGTGCGAAATAGCATAACAGCGAAACAGTTAAGCCCTCATCCGGGTTCCTTGAAGCGGAGGGAGCATCCGTACAGGGTTCAAAGTTACGGTATGTGCCGTTGATCGAAGAGAGAAACCTTTCCGTTGCGAACGGCTGGTCTTCCGGGAGTTTTGGATGCCGGAAAAAACAAAATGAAAAACCATGTATCGAGGTTCTAAATTCTACACGCCCGCTCTGGGGGGGCGCATTCGCGATTGGTTGCGCTTCATTCGTCGAGCCCCGGATCGTCCCATAGCCTCTGCGTATTGGATGCGAATCTTTGTCGTAGGTGTGGTCTGTTTCCTCAGCACGCCGTTTCAGTGGTACGAAAGCTGGCGCCTGCACCGGAAAATGCGAGCCATACAACTGCATCCCGAGCCCGTTTTCATCATCGGACACTGGCGCAGCGGCACCACGTACCTCCATAATCTCCTGAGCCTCGACGAACAATTTGCCTATGTAACCACTCTGCAAGGCATCTTTCCGCATTCCTACCAGACCAATTTCCTCTACCCCTATCTCACCAATGTACTTCTGCCGCCCACCCGGCCGATGGACAATATGAAGATCTACCTGCACAGTCCGCAGGAGGAGGAGATTGCCCTGGTCAATTCCGGGCCCTATTCTTTTTACCATTTGTGGCACATACCCAAGCAGATGCGAGCCTGGTATCGCTACGCTATAAAGTTCGAGGGCATGACGGAGGAAGAAAAACGCGAGTGGAAGGCCATCTACTTATGGTTGCTCAAGCGGGCGTCTATTTTTGCGGGCAAGTCCCGCCTGTTGCTCAAAAATCCACCCCACACAGCCCGCATTCCCACCTTGCTGGAGTTGTTCCCGGGCGCTCGCTTCATTTTCATTCACCGGGATCCCCGGGAAGTGTACGGCTCCACCAAAAAGCTGCATGCCCGGGTCATGCCGCTGTTCAACCTTCAGCCCATCGACGCCGCACAGGTCAATGAGGACATCCTCTACATTTATCGCGATATGATGCAGACCTACCTGCGGGACCGGGACTCTATCCCCGACGGGCAGCTCGTGGAAGTGGCCTATCCCGATCTGGTCAATCATCCGCTTGAAGAGCTGGAGCGCATTTACGAAACCTTGGAACTGGGAGATTTCAGCCGCCAGGTTGAGAAATTTGGCCGCTACGTCGAGGCGAAAAAGGGCTATAAAAAGAGCACCTACGAGTACACGCCGGAAGAACTGGAAGCCCTGGAAGAACAACTCCACTTCATTGCGGAGGAATGGCCGACGGGCTAGCTCCCCGGTGAAAGCGCTTGCTGAAGTGCACGGTCCACGCCGTCCGCGGCGCGTTCCCAGCTGAATTGTTTTCGTTGCTGGCGACCGAGTGTCTTCAACTCCTCCCGCAGTCGCGGCTGGAGCCACAGGCGCTCCAGGGCGTGCGCAATGGCGTCCGTCGATTCCGGCGGTACCAGCAGGGCGGCCCGGCCGGCTACTTCGGGCAGGGGGCCCAAATTGGAAGCGTGCTCTGATCACCACTTCCCAGCCACCAGACCACAGGCGAAA
>JAJDFU010000473.1 GCA_020528935.1 Saprospiraceae bacterium
CTTTGCGCAGGTCCCGGGCATCCGGGGCGGGGCAGGGGAGATAGGCCTCGGTGAGTTGCAACTTGCCGGCATCCAGCTGCAGGAAAGCGAGGAACCGATGTATCAGCGCGATGTTGAGATCGAACAGGAAGCGGGGGCGGCGCTCCAGCTCCCGAAAGACGGCCGGGGCGTAATGCTCGAAGAAGGGCGATTTGCCATAGGCCGTCTGCAGGCTGCGCCGGTGGAGGGTGATCCAGGGCTCGTGGTAGGCGATGCGCACCTCGCGTATGGGGCGGCCGTCGTGCTTGCCCTTCTCCAGGGGCACGCTCAGCCGCTGCAGGCCGTTGGGACCGGCGATGTGGCAGCGGTTGCGGTAGCTGCCCTTCTGGTAGGTTTCGTGCTGCTCCAGCCATACGGTCTTCGCTGCTGCCCAGGCCGCAAAGTAACTCACCGGCGGGCAGTAGAGGGGGAGGAGGAGCGTTTTTTGGCGGATGGGCTGCATGGGGAAAGCGATGCGTTTTGAGTCGGCGAAGCCGTGCGGACCGGGATGTCATTTCGGTCCTTGATCCTTTGTCTGCAGGATTATCCGCCGGAGCTTTTGATGGATTTAGCCCGGAGTATTCGCGGGTTACGGTGAATTATCCCGATTAGCTGCCGGACCGGTACTCGGGCTGCAGACCGCAAAGATCTGAAATGTATCTTTGTATTACTTGGTCGTCACAGTCATGAACTAAACTCGAAGACTGACGTCTACACATTTAACCTCTAATACTCCAATATCTGATACAGTGCTCCTCCCCAAATGGCTCATCGCGGTCTTCCTTCTGCTGCTCGGCTGGAACCTCTTCGGCGGTGGTTTGTACCTCACCATCTGGGAAGGGGCGGAGGCACAGGTGGTCGGCGATACGCGCCGCGTACCGGGCAGCTGGCTGGAGAGCCTGTGGCAGTGGATCAGTCCGGCGGGCGAACCCGGCCCCCTGCGCCTGCTGAGTGCCGCCTGGGTGGTATTGGGGCTGGCGGCCTGGTGGGTGTTGGCCCGCCCGCTCTTCGGCCGGGACACGACCCTTCTGGCCGGCCTGCTGATGGGGAGCAGCTACATCCTTTCTTTTCTGGCGCACAGCGCGGCAGCCGGCACGGCCCTTTTTGCGCTCCAGCTGCTGCAGATGTTGTTTCTGCTCCGCTTTCTCAAGCAGGGCCCGTGGTACTGGATGTTGGCTGCCGGCCTGTGCTGGGGGCTGTCCATGCAGATCCATATCAAGGCCTTTGCCCTGGGGCTGCTCATTCCGTTGGGGCTGTATGTGTACCATCCGGAAGGAAAGCGCTTCTGGCAGCCCTTGCCCCTGCTGCTGTACGTGTTGCCCATGGTGCTTTTTGTTCTCGCCCGGGGCGACGAGTTGTTTGCGTTTCTTCCCACCTACCTTACCGGCGCCGGGCTGCGGTACTACCCCCTGGTCCTTTTGGGCTGCTGGCCGATTCTGGCCTTTGTGGTGAGCGGCATCCGGGAGTTCGGGAGCCGGTGGCCCCGGGAGGAAGAATTTGCCCGCATCGCCGGCAGTTGCCTGCTTGCGGCCCTGCTGTCCCTTTCCCTGGTGGCGGTAGCGATACTGGCCCTGCTGGCCGCCCAGCAGATGAAGGCGTATTTTGCGAAAGGCTACCCGTACCGAAACCTCGTCAATGCGGCCTACATCATCTCGGTCGTTCTGGCCTTTGTAGCGACCGTGTTTGCCGTGGTGCTGGCCTACCGCCTGTACGGACCGGAGGGCTTCCGCACCGGAGCGCTCATCAGCCTGGGCTACTGGGTGCCGGCCTTCATCGGAGCGCTGGGCCTGTTCGGCCGGCGGCCGCTCTGGTTGAAAGGGGGCGTGCTGGCCGGCTTCCTGCTGCCGGCGGCCTTCTTCTGGTGGCGCGGTACGGCCCTGATGGAAACGGCCGGTACGGAAGATCTCCGCGCCCTGGCCGGGGCTCTGCCGGTACAGGAAGCCATCTATGCCCAGCAACTGCCGCCCTCGGCCGAGTGGTATCTTCGCCGGAACGGTATGGCCGTGAAAAACCGGCTCCGTCCTCCCCGGGCGGATGACCAGGCGGCCGTCTACCTCCTTCCGGATTCCACGGCACAGGCGTTCACCTGCCGGGATTCCTTCCGGCTGCGGCGGGGGGTGTTGCGCATGGATACCTATTACCGCTGTGAAAGGACTCAGAAGCTGGACTGAAACATCACGTACAGCAGCACCAGCAGCACAACCGTGATGATGCCTACCACCGTGAAAAACTTCTTCGAGTCGCGGGCGTCCTTCTTTTCCAGACGCCGCTTTTGTTTTAAACTGGTTCGTTTGGCCATGGCAAAAATGGATTTTTCCATAAAAAATACGGCGATTTGCCGGTTTGGCCAAACGCCTGTTGGAACGGGCAACTGCCGGCCGGGTTTCCGCCGGCTTGGCAAAAATCCAAAATTCCATAGTTTAGCGCTGCCACTAAAAAACACCTGATGCCAAGTTTGCCCTCCGAATACTACATCCGCCGTTCGGTGCCTTTTCAGATGATAAACGGGGTGGGAAAAGGCCTGCGTACCCTGGGGCTTCGCTGGCCGAAACTGGAGCCGGACCATCTCATTCAAAGCGCCAAAAGGCGCACCGGCATCGAACTGGAGATCCCTTCCCTGCGCGAGCATCTGGACCGGCTGCTGTACAGCCTGGAACAGGAGGCCCGGCCCAATACCTTCGGCCGGCTGGCCGCCCAGAACTTCATCTCGCGCATGATCGCCGGCCGACTGCGCATGGAAGACCACCTGCGCCGCCACCCGGAAGTGCCGGCGGAGGAGGAGGTCCGAAAGCCGGTCTTCATTCTCGGGCTGCCGCGCACGGGCACCACCATCCTGCACGCCCTGCTGGCCCAGGATCCGGCCAACCGCTCGCCCCGCTGCTGGGAATGCCTGGAGCCCTACCCGGTGCCGCAGCCCGAAACCTACGAGACCGACCCCCGCATCGAGCAGGTCCGGTCGGAATTCGAGCAGTTCTTCAAGCTCGTTCCCGACTTCCAGAAGATGCACCACATGGAGGCCAATACGCCCCAGGAGTGCATCAGCATACACGCGCTGGACCTGCAGAGTTACCAGTTTCTGGCCCAGTACAACCTGCCCTCCTACCTGGAGTGGCTGAACAGCAAGGACATGGCCGATCAGTACCGCTTCCACAAGCGGGTGCTGCAGTACCTGCAGTCGGGCGGGGTGCGGGGCGAGCGCTGGCTGCTGAAGACGCCCGTGCACCTGCCCTATCTCCAATACCTCTTCCAGGTGTACCCCGACGCGCAGATCATCATGACCCACCGCCATCCGTTCAAGATCGTGGCCTCGGTCTCCAGCCTGATGTCGTCGGTGCGCTCGGTCTATACGGACCGGCAGGATGTGGCCGCTACGGCCCGCGAGCAACTGGAGATGTGGAGCAGCTACCTCAATCGGTTTGTGGAGCAGCGCGGGCGGTACCGCGAGCAGGCCGACCAGTTCTGCGACCTCTTCTTCGGCGACTTCATCCGGGATCCGATCGCTGCCGTGAAGCAGGTGTACGACCACTTCGGCTGGACCCTCAGCGCCGAGGCCCTGAGCCGCATGCGGCAGTACATGAAGGACAACCCCCGCGACAAGCACGGCCGCCATACCTACACCCTGGACCAGTTCGGCATCAGCCGGGAGGAGGTAGCCGAATACTACCACACCTATCTCGAGTACCTGGAAATGGAGGGTATTGCGGAGTGAAGAGTAGGGGAGAATGCCTGCCGGCCGGCAGGCTGATTGGAATACTGAAATCCGGAAGCACGAAAACACCAAAACCATGAAAAAAACCCAAAGCGCATTTTATCGCCTGCTGGAGGTGCTGCAGAACGGCGATCAGAGCTTTCTGGCGGAATCGAAGCAGATGGACGCCCAGAGCAAAGTGGACGGCTACCGGCACATGGCTCATCTGCTGGCCTACGCCATGGACTTTTACCTCAACAGCGACCCGCTGCGCCCGGAGTTCACGCCCTTTTCGAGCCCGCAGCAGAAGTTTCTGGGCGACAATGTGGGCTCGGTCTACTACTTCGCGCCGGTTCAGCCCGATCAGACCTATCGCATCCGCGGCAGGCGCTTCAACAGCTGCTACCTCTCCTTTGCCCTGTACGGCGGCAAGCCCGACGGCTCCACCTCCGAGCGGGTGGTGGATACCATCAACCACCGCCGCATCGAGTTTGAGGAGGACGGCAGCTTCGAGATCCTGCTCACGCCCGGGGAGCCCCGGGGGCCCAACCAATTCAAGCTGGAGCCCGACAGCGTGACCCTCTTCTCGCGGGAGTACTTCTACGATCCGGATAGCATGCAGGAGGCCGAGCTGCAGATCGAGAACGTGAACCCGCCCGCCGCGCCGGGACCGGTCACCGACGAGGAGCTGGGCCGCCGCTTCGAGGCCGTGGCCAACTTCGTAGAGCAGACGCTGATGTTCATCCCCTTGCCGTTCCCGCTGCCGGAGAACGGCTTCACGCCGCCTTTTCCCTTCCCCAAGGACCAGCGCAGCTGGGGCCTGACGGACAACATCTACTGCTTCGGCCGCTTCAAGCTGGCCGAGGACGAGTACCTCAAGATCCACTTCCAAAGCCCGGAATGCGTGTATTGGGGCATACAGACCTGGAATTTCTTCATGCAGTCCATGGACTACCGCTACCACCGCGTGATGATCAACAACGGCCTGGCCACCCCCAACGCAGACGGCACCTACACCGTCATCGTGAGCCGCCGGCCCACCGATGCCCCCAACAGCCTCACCACCGCCGGCTACGAAGAGGGAATGGTCTTCTGCCGCTGGCCCCTGGCCGGGGACCGGCCCGAACCACCGGTCAGTGGGGGGGGAGGTGGGTGGGGGGTGAAGGGCATTTGG
>JAJDFU010000439.1 GCA_020528935.1 Saprospiraceae bacterium
TTTGTATTTTTCAAACCATCAAAAGTCTGCTAATCCACCCTCGCCCCACTCTCAGACTTCTGCAGTCTCCCAGACCATTAGACTTCTTGCCACACCCACACCCACACCCACACCCACACCCAAACCCAAACCCAACCTCACCTCACCCAGGCCTTCACCAACTCCGCCAGTTCGTCTTCCAGCTTGCCGAAGTGGGTGTCGTAATCGGCCATGCTGGCGCGGATGACCTCCCAGGCCTCGCCCTGGCCGTAGATGTGGGTGATCTCGCAGGTGATCTCGCCGCCGGGGATCTGCTTGTAGGTGAGGAAATAGTGCTTGAGTCGCTGCCGGATCTTTTCGGGCAGGTTGGTCACGTCGCGGTAGTTGCCGTACAAGGCAGCGTTACCCAGCACGGAGATGATCTTGTCGTCGGCTTCATTGCCGTCGATCATGCGCAGGCCGCCGATGGGGATGGCCTGCACCAGCATATCGCCCCGGGGCACCTCCCGCTCGCAGAGCACCAGGATGTCCAAGGGATCTTCATCGCCGGTGATGCCCTCCCGGCCGGTCTTTTGCATGCAGTAGGCCGCCACCTGCTCCATGCAGTAGGTCTGGGGGATGAAGCCGTACATGGCCGGAGCGTAGCTGGAGAACTTCTGCGGCCGGTCCACCTTCAGGTAGCCGCTGGCCTTGTCCACCTCGTACTTGATGGTATCCGAGGGCACCAGCTCGATGAAGGTGTTCACCACTTCGGGCGCCTTGTCGCCGGCGGAGATGCCGTGCCAGGGATGGGGCTTGAAGCGGCGGTTGAGCAGCTGCAGCAGTTCGTGAAATTGGTCGGAAGCCATGGATCAGGGTGTTTCCAGCCAAGGTACGGGAATAGATGTTTCAGTCCGCTGTCTGTCGCAGTCCGGTCTTCCGTATTCCAATGTTCTCCAACCCCCCAGCCCCCCGGTTTCACCCGCCGGCGCCAAAGGAGCCAGGGCGAAAGAGGGAGTATGAGGCTCCGGCCGGATCGGGGAAGATCGAGCAGGTCAGGGCTCGAGTACCAATTACCGGAAGTGGTAGTTTTCGCCAGGAGGAGTCATTATGGCGACAGGTGTCGGGTTCGGCATGCCGAACCCGATCCGGGAGCAGGCCAATTCCCGATTTTCCTTAAATTAGTACAGCCCCTTTAAACCCCTGCTTATGCCCGCTCCGAACTTTCAACGCCGGATCCTGAAAGAGATCGTCAAAAGCTATTCGAAAAAGTCCGAGGCGGTGGAACACCTCAGCGAATTGCTGGACATCAGTCCGGATGGGATCTACCGGCGGATCAACGGGCAAACCGTGCTTTCCACCGATGAGTTGGTAACGATCGTCCAAAGCACCGGCCAATCGCTGGACCGGTTGAGCCTTCAGGATTCTCACCATCTGATCTTTACCTACAACCAGTTGCCCAGCCCGATCACTTCCTTCGAGGGCTACCTGAAAAGCGTGGCGAGCAATCTTTCCCAGTTCGCCAGCCAGGACGATATTCGCATTTACTACGCTTCGCATGAGATTCCGGTTTTTCTCTACTACGCCTACCCCAAAATCCTCAGCTTCAAGCTTTTCATGTACGGCCTTACGGTCTGGACCTTTCCCGAACTGGAGAAAAAGAAGTTCCGCTTCGACCTGGTCTCGGCAGAGGCGCATGCCATAGCCAGCCAGATGGCTATGGTTTATTCGGCCATGCCGACCAACGAGCTCTGGTCGGTCGGCATACTGGAGAGCACCCTGGGGCAGCTGGAGTACCTGGCGGAAGTGGAACGGTTTGAGGATCCCCGGGACGCTATTGTCATCTGCGAGGAATTGCTCGACCTGGTAAGCCATCTGCACCAGATGGCCGAAGCCGGAAAGAAATTTCCCAGGGGGCAATCGCCGGGGCCGCAAAGCGGGAGCTTTAATTTGTTCTACAACCAGTTCACGTATACCAACAATATCATCCTGGCCATTTTACCCACCTATCAGGTAATGTTCATTACCATCCATCATCCCAACTTTTTGCGTACGACCAACCAGGCCCTTTGCCAATGGCAGTCCCAATGGTTTGAACGAATGCTTAAGTCCTCCGTCTCGATCAGCGTACATTCTTCCCGAGAACGCGATCGATTTTTTAACAGCTTGCGCAGAAAGGTGCTGCAAACCCGCGAGAACCTGGAGTTACTCAACCGTCGGCATCAACCTTTCTGAGTCTGAAAATCGTTTTTGCAGGATTACAGAAGAACCGCAGGATGTGTTTTGCAAAAGCTGCAAAAAGCGATTAGCCCGGCCGCGAAAACGGCATTTTTGTCGTACCCTGCCGGATCAGATAATTTGCCTTGTCTTTGACTTGGGGTACCCTGCTGCGCGAGGTCTTTCGAATTTTATGGCATGAACGATCTCCGGGCCTGTTCGTCTTTCCGACCGGCCCGGCAATGCAAACTGCCATGAACTATCAACGCCTTAGCCCTTCAAAATCACTCAACCATCTGATCGAATTCCATGAGGTGGTAGAGGTGGACATTCCAGACCCCCGTTTCGCCTTTCTTTCCCTCAATCATCCCGCTGAA
The DNA here is from genome assembly GCA_020528935.1 of Saprospiraceae bacterium. Taxonomy (GTDB): domain Bacteria; phylum Bacteroidota; class Bacteroidia; order Chitinophagales; family Saprospiraceae; genus JAJDFU01. The sequence continues at coordinate 2,553 of JAJDFU010000439.1, forward strand.
CAGGGGATCTCCATTTTCTATCGGCTCCACGGATCGGGAATGCACCAACAGATCGAACAGGAGGAAAGGCTGGCATACAAAGAGGGGAAAATCTATATCCAGTCCGTAAGCACCAAAGGAACCGTTCACCGGGTGCAGGGCGAAGTGGGTTACCTGCGAACCTTTTTCAAACCCGGCAAGCTGGAGCGGTATTTGGGTACCCCCCTGGTAGAAACCACCGACCGGTTGCTCACGCTTGATGAGTTTGGTTTGAACGGGGTATCCGAGCTGCAGGATCAGATCCTACACGGTGCCAACATAAAACAACGGGTGGCGTTTCTGGAAAGGCACCTGGAGGGGCGGTTTCGAAGCCTCGGGGAGGAAAAGGAATTGATCCAGTACCTGACGGAGGCACTGGCAGCGGGCCGCGTTTTTCTATCGGTAAAAGAGCTCTGCCGGTTCTTTGGATACAGTGCCCGCCACCTGCAGCGAATCTTTCTGGACCAGGTAGGCATAACCCCCAAACGCTTTCTGGCTATGATCCGGGTCAAACAGGTAGTGCAGGCTTTGCATTCCATGCCCGGTCGCTCGCTGACGGATCTGGCCTACGAATTCCGCTTTTCCGATCAGGCTCATTTCTGCCGCGAGTTCAAGGCTTTCCTGGGCAGCAGCCCCGGGCAATATCGCAAGAAAATAGACGCCTCCTTCGCGCACCGGAACCAGACCACCTTTTCGGGGCTGCTGGGCCAGCTACAGGCCTGAGCGAGCACGTTTGCACCTCGGGCCGTTCGCTCCAAATTTTACCCTGAACGGTGTTGCTCTTCAGCCCGCCTCTGGCCTGCCGGCAGGTACGCCCAAATTCACGGTCAAACCCCAAGATTTTTTGCCTAAGGGCTCGTCTGATTCTTTCAATGGCAGCTGATTGGGCGAGGGTAGTTTTGTCACCGAACGGAAAGCTGTGATTGACCTTTTTCACCTCTTGTCTTTCCGGTCGCACATTGCTTTACTATCCAAGCTTGAACTTATGCATACCCTTAGTCCGGAAAGTCTTTCCCCTTATGCACTGGCCATACCCTTCGGCCTGATTGCCGTGGGCCTGGAAACCGCGTTTGACCACGATTCGAAAACCAACCCCTTGCAAAACCTGAACGAGTCCATAGCCAATCTGATGATCGGGATGACTGATCTGTCGACGCGGGCCGTGAGCCAGGTGGCCGTTCTTTACCTGTACATCCTCGTCTACGACCACTGGCGCATTTTTACCTTGCCCGAGGAGGCCTGGATGATACTCATCGGGATATTAGTTTATGAGTTTTTTTACTATTGGAAGCACCGCATGGGACACGAGCTCAATCTCATGTGGGCCGGTCACATCGTCCACCATCAAAGCCGCGTTATGAACTTCACGGCTTCAGTGCGGAATAGCTCTACCTCCGGGTTTTGGAGTATTCCCTTCTTCCTCTGGATGGCATGGCTGGGCTTTTCTCCCTGGATCTTCCTGAAAGCGCAGATCATCAGCCACCTCTGGCAATTTTTTCTGCATACCGAACGGGTGGGCAAGCTGCATCCATGGTTTGAGTTCATTTTCAACACTCCTTCCCATCATCGGGTGCACCACGGCAGGGAGGAAAAATACCTCGACAAAAACTACGGTTCGGTCTTCATCCTGTTGGACCGGCTGTTCGGGACGTTCCAGGAAGAAGAAGGATTGCCCAGCTATGGAACGACGGATGGGATCAGCCCGCGCGGCCCCATTCAGGCCAATTTGCGCTATTACCGAACAATAGCGAGGGCCGCAGTCCGGGTGAAAAGCCCGGTGGAATTATGGCAGCTTTTGTTCGGTCGCCCGGCGGATGTACCATTCCTCCTCAGCGATCGAGGGAGGCCGGCAAGCGAGTTTCCGGTAAAGCACCGTACAGGGGCCAAGGGTATCAAGTCAAGTATCCTGCTGCAATTCGCGATGACCGCTCTTGGGGTGTTCCTGTTCTTGTCAGCTGTACAATCCTTGCCGGGCTGGCTGATCGCGCTGAACATCGGCTGGCTGGTGGGGGCCATGTCGGCAACTGCCGCCGTCATGGAGAACCCCGGCCGGCGGACACTGATCGCCCAAGCCACTATTCTGGCCTCCTTGCCCGTTTTGATCTGGCTTCATTTCACGCTGTACACACTCCCCTGGCTGTGGATCATTCCGGCCTGCGCATTTTGTATGAATGGCCTGGTGCTGCTGCGTCGATTAAAGAAAAAAGCCCTGCCGGCCAGTTAGGGTAAAACCGCATAAAACATACCGAAGACGAAGGGCTTGGGGAGTTTTCACTACCCCAAACCCTGCGCAATGGGCAATGCTGA
>JAJDFU010000009.1 GCA_020528935.1 Saprospiraceae bacterium
CCTGGGCCTCCCTTTGTTCCCTGCCGTGACCGGTCGAGCCGGAAAAGGCCGGGACCGAGTCGCCCTGCTGGATGTTACCATTGCGCATGGCCCGCACATAGTTCTCGTGGCGGATGTAGGCCGAGTCGCAATACATATAGATGCTGTCCTGCCGAAGTTCCACCTGCCCCACCAGGCGCTGTTCCACCAGCTGGGGTCCCCGCTGCACGTACTCCAGCACGTCGGCGTAGTCCACCTCCACGCGCTTGCCGGCCAGGGTATCCAGGCTGGTGCTGTCCTGCGGCTGAGCCAACAGCACAGGACAGCCCGCCAGCAGGAGGGCGGCCGGGATGAGGTATGTTCTGGTGATCGTCATTCCTGTCCTTTAACGGTTTTGCGCCTGCCTGAGCTGCACGCCCGGGCTTATTTTAACCTCAGGGAAACATTCGCCGGACCACCTCTTCGGCCAGCCGGCTGCCCAGCGCCACGCCCATACCGCTGAGGCGCACGGCCACAAAAAGGCCGGGCAGGAGTTCCTCTACCAGCGGTTCCTTTTGCGGCCCTACCCCCAGAATGCCGCTCCACCAGTATTCCGGAACCACCTGGCGCCCCGGCGCGATGATCTCATTCAACCATTGTTTCAGGGCGTCCCGTATCTGACCGTGGGCCCCGAATTCGGCCGTTTGCTCCCCGCGGGGATCCAGGTCGCGAGCTCCGCCCAGGAGGATGCGGTTGCCGACATTTCGGAAATAGAGGTATCCCTGCCGGTAGTGGAAGGTGCCCCGCCAGGGCAAACCACCGCGGAGGGGCGGCGTAAGGAGCACCTGGTTGCGGGCGGGCTGCACCTCCAGCTCCGGAAGGAGCTGCCTGGCGAAGCCGTTGTTGGCCACCAATACGCGCCGGGCGCGAAGGGGGCGTTCTCCCCGGCTCAGCAGTTGAAACCCCTCCCCGGCGGCATGCACGGCCAACACTTCCATCCCCCGCAGCAGGTGAATGCCGCGGCTGCCGGCCCGCTCGTACAGGGCGGCGGTCAGGCGACCGGGGTGGAGCTGCCCCTCGGCCCGGTGGAGGATCAGGTGCCGTATGCCGGCAAAACCGAAGGCCGGCAGCCGGGCGTCGGCGGCGACCAGGGTCTCCCGGTGCCCCGTGAGGGGCTGTAGCCGGCGGTTAAACGAGTCCATATGCTCCATACAACGCGCATAGGCATCTTCGTCTTCGGGCCGGAACAGTTCGTACCCGCCGTGGAAATTCAGTTCCAGTGCCTCGTCGCCCAGGCGGCGACGCAAATGCTGAAGGCCTTCCCAGCGCCGGGTCACCAACTGCCAGGTGGCCTCCTCGCCCAGGTGTTCGATATCGGCCAGCAGCTCGGTCATGCTGCCCAGACAGGCAAAACCGGCATTTCGGCTGCTCGCGCCCAGGGGAAAGGCGCCGCGCTCCAAAACCGCTACCCGCAGGTCCGGCCGTCGTTCGAGGGCCGACAGGGCCGCCGATACGCCTACCAGACCGCCGCCAACGACGGCCAGGTCGAAAGCAGCCGGAAAAACATCTTGTTCCCAAAAGCTCCAGGCGGGCGAAGCCGGTTTTGCATCCATTCGTCGCATGGTGTGTAAAGATAGCACGTACGTCCACTTCCCGGCTTGCCCCCCCGATCCATGCGCC
>JAJDFU010000356.1 GCA_020528935.1 Saprospiraceae bacterium
CTCCCCGACGAGGTCCCTCGTGGGCGCCTGGGTCTTCTACAGTTTCCACCCTGGGCTTTGCCTCGGCGCTAAGTGGGCGGGGTGGACCGGCCTGTACCGCGACGATGTGCGCCGGTTCATGCGAGGCGACGAGGGGGTGATATCCAATCTGGTCACGCGGGTGTCGGGCAGTCCGGATCTCTTTCGGGAGCGGGACCGCAACCCCAACCGGAGCATCAACTTCATCACCTGCCACGACGGATTTACGCTCAACGATCTGGTGAGCTACAACCGCAAGCACAACGAGGCCAATCTGGAGGGCAATCGCGACGGGACCGATGCCAACTGGAGCTGGAACTTCGGGCACGAGGGCCCGACCGACGACCCTCAAATCCAGAACCTCCGCAAACGGCAAATAAAGAACTTCTTTACGCTGTTGCTCACTTCCCAGGGTACGCCCATGCTGCTCATGGGCGACGAAGTGCGTCGCACCCAGCACGGCAATAACAACGCCTACTGCCAGGATAACCCCATCAGCTGGATGGACTGGAGGCTGGCGGAGAAGGAAAAAGAGTTGTTCGAATTTGTGCGCAAGCTGATCCGGTTCAACCTGTCCAACCCCTACTTCCAGGAAAAGCAATTTTGGAACCACGATTGGAAACAAGGGAAGACGGTCATTACCTGGCACGGCACCCATATCGGCCGGCCCGACCTGGCCGATCACTCGCACAGCCTGGCCTGGACGCTCTACAATCCCCGCTACGAACACGACATCCACATCATCGCCAATGCCTACTGGGAGCCGCTTACCTTCGAGTTGCCCCCCCAGCCGGCCTATGCCTTCCGCTACTGGCACCGCATTGTAGATACATCTCTGCCGCCGGGCGAGGATATCCTGCTGCCTTCGCAGGCTATAGCCTATGAGCAATACGCCTATCTGGCAGCACCCCACAGTGTGGTGGTGCTGATGTCCAAAAAAAATCGCAGTGAGTAGACGGAATCCGCGTACCGGCTACCGTCAGGCTACGGTGATTCCCTTTTCCAGATAGACCTGCTGCACAGCCTGTATGATGTCCACGCCATCGGCAAAGGGGCGCTGAAAAGCCTTGCGGCCCATGATGAGCCCCATACCGCCGGCGCGCTTGTTGATTACTGCGGTGCGCACGGCGTCTGCCTTGTCGGACTTACCCTGGGAGCCGCCGCCGGAATTGATCAGTCCGATGCGGCCCATGTAGCAGTTGGCCACCTGATATCGACAAAGATCGATAGGGTTATCGGTGGAGAGTTCTTCGTACATTTTGGGATGGGTCTTACCGAACTTCAGGTGGGTGAAGCCGCCGTTGAGGGTGGGCAGCTTTTGCTTGATGATGTCGGCCTGAATGGTGACGCCGATGTGGTTGGCCTGGCTGGTGAGGTCGGCTGCGGTGTGGTAGTCGGTGCCGTTGGATTTGAAGTCGCTGTTGCGGGTATAGCACCACAGTATGGTGGCCATGCCCAGCTCGTGCGCGTACTCGAAGGCCTCGGCGATCTCCACCAGCTGGCGGTTGCTCTCTTCGGAGCCGAAGTAGATGGTAGCACCTACGGCCACGGCGCCCAGGTTCCAGGCTTCCTTTACGCTGCCGAAGAGCACCTGGTCGTACTTGTTGGGGTAGGTCATCAGTTCATTGTGGTTGATCTTCACAATGAAGGGGATCTTGTGGGCGTACTTGCGCGCCACGATGCCCAGCACGCCGAAGGTGGTGGCCACGCCGTTGCAGCCGGCTTCCACGGCCAGTTTTACGATGTTTTCCGGGTCGAAGTACATGGGATTGGGCGCAAAGGAAGCGCCGGCCGTGTGTTCGATGCCCTGGTCTACGGGCAGGATGGAGAGGTAGCCCGTGCCGGCCAGGTTGCCGGTGTTATGGAGTTGGGCCAGGCTGCGCAGCACCTGCGGGTTGCGGTTGCTGGGGCCGAAGATGTCGTCTACGTGTTCGGGGCCGGGCAGGTGGAGATCATCCTTGGGGAAGGTCTTGCTCTCGTACTGGAGCAGGCTGTCGGCTTCGTCGCCCAGCCAGTCGTGCAGTTGATCGAGAATACGGGTTTGGCTCAGGGTGGTGCTCATGGCGGTGCTTTTGCCTTCGAAAGTACGAAACACCGGGCATATTTAGGGGCTGAGCGAGGAGATTTCAATGCCAATCTTCGGGTGGCCTGCCCTCCGGCAGGCCCTGCGCATGTACCAGGCCAGGAATATGGCTTGGACGGCTGGTCCGCGGTATCCGGATCCGGTTGATCTGGCGGTTTGCGCAAAAAAAAAGCCGGCAGCTTACTGCCGGCCGGGATGGCTTTTGCGCAGGCGCAAAGAGCCTATCGGAAGTGTGTATGGCCTAGTTTCGGAAGCTGCTGTTGCGGCCCGGTGTTTCCGGGGTATCCAGCAGCATGGGCATGTCGCCGTCGGAAATGATGATCTTGGTGTTGGGCGATTTGGCCAGCTCTATGAAGGCCTCGATGGACTTGAACTGCAGGATGTTGGGGTCCAGGCCTTCGGCGATGATGTTCTGGGCATCGCGCACACCCTCGGCCTCGATGCGTTTGCGTTCCGCTTCCTGACGGGCTTCCTGCAGCACGAACTCCATGCGCTGGGCCTGCTGTTCGGCTTCGAGCTTGGCCTCGATGGCCCGGGCCAGGCTGGGCGGCATCACGATACTTTTCAGCAGCACCGCCTCGATGATGATGCCCTTGCCATCGAGCAGGGTCATCATCTGCTCGCGGATCTCCCGCTCGATGGTGGCCCGCTCGCCGGTATGCATGTCCTTGGCATAGAAGCGGGAGGACACATCCGCTACCGCGGAGCGAAAGACCGGCAGAATGATGTTGCGCTCGAAGTCCGGCCCGATATCCCGCAGCAGTTCCGGCGCCTCGTTCGGCAGCACGTTGTAGAGGATGGACACCTCCGACTGAATGTTGAGCCCCTCCCGGGAGGGAATACTCAGCTCCACCTCCAGATTATTGGTTTGGGTGGAGACCTTCACCACCTTGGTTGTGAAAGGGAAAAAAAACTTGACGCCCCGGTCTACGGGCCGGTCGGCGTACTTGCCCAGAGTTCGGGGTACGCCCACCTCTCCTTCGCGCACGACGGTGCAATTGCTCAACAGGCCCAGGGCAGCCAGGCTGAGCACCAACGATAACAATCTGATCATTGTGTTCATGGTCAACTGGTTTTGGTTTGTATCCGGTTGGGCTTCGAGGTGTGGTCGTCATGGCGGTCCGGCCTGGCGGAGAAGGACTCCGCGCACTCACAGGCCGCAGAAGTATTGCATGACGGGTGTACCGGCCTGGTAGCCAAGTGCTACACTCTGCTCGATATCGTAGCAACCGTTGGAACGGACGTTGGCCAGCAGATAGGCCAGCCCGCGGTTGAAGTAAGCTTCGGCCAGGTTGCGGTCCTGCCGGATGGCGGCACTGTAGTCGTCTGCGGCCTTCAGAGGCTCGCCCAGCAGCAGGTACAGGTTGCCCCGCAACTGGAGTAGCCCGGCCTCGGGCACATCCCGCTGTTCGAGCAGCCGGTTGAGGTCGTTCAGGGCGCCCAGTGCGTCGCCGGCCAGCTTGCGGGTGATGGCCTGGTTGAGCAGCAGCCCCGTATGATTGAGGTAGCCCAGCTCGTAGAGCCGGTCGTAATCGGAAAGGGCTGCTTCGGGGCGGCCGATCCCTTTCAACAGGCGAGCCCGGTGCAAATAGCCCAGGTGGAAGGTGGGGTCCAGGATCAGGGCCTCATTCACGGCTTCCATAGCCTGGTCGGTGCGCCCCAGGTCGTTGTAGATCACACTTTGGTTGTAGGGGGCGAGCACATAGTCCGGGTCGAGCTCCATGGCCTGCAGGTGCAGGCTCAGTGCTTCTTCGAGCTGGCCCTGCCTGGCCAGCAGCAGGCCCTTCAGATCCAGGAGCGGTGCCCATTGCGAGGATTCGGCTATGGCGCGGATCCGCACAGCCGCATCGGCCCATCGACCCGCCTCCAGCAGATCGAGCGTTTCGGTCAGGGCCGCCCTTTCCTCCTGGGAGGGCTTTCGGTATTCTGAACTTGCCACCCGCTTCACCTTCGGCCTGGCGTACTGCCGGTAGGCAGCAACAAGTTCAGCCTCGTCGACCTGATGAATCCACCGGCTTGCATCGAAGGCCAGGAGTTGCAGGCGGCCGCTCTGGCCCTTATAGCCATAGAGGTCGTCCACGAAGGGATTGAGGCGGATCGCCTTTTGATAATCCCGCTCAGCCTCCGACTCGCGGCCCATGCGCCACTTGGCAATGGCGCGTTTCATGTAGGCATCGGCGAAATAGGGGTTGTGGGCGATGGCGTAATCGTAGGAGCGAATGGCGTCTTCCCAGCGAGCCTGCCGCACCAGATTGTCGCCGGCCACGATATGGCGCATGATGTCGTTGCCGTACAGCTCCATATCCGGGCGGTCAAAACCCCGGACCAGGTCGGACTGTTGCGCCCGGAGCGGAAGGGCCAGCAAGCCCAGGAGCAGGGCTGAAAGTGGCGAGCGTAAAATGGAATAAAGCGTTCTCATAGGTGCGACATTTCGTTCGTAAAACGGTTTCTTTGATAGTATTACTATTGTATAAACAGTTTGAAGCCGGCTCAGGTTCTGTCGCCTGTTCCTTTCCCAAAAAAAAGCCCCACCGGGCTGCGGCAGGGCTTTTTCGTTGACGGGCAACGGCTTACAGATCAGGTGTTCTCCCCTTCGTCCTTGGTCTTTTTGCGGAAACGGGCGGCGATCTCGTTCAGGGTGCCTTTGATCTCCCTGCGCAACTCGCCCCACTCTTCGCCGGCTTCCTCGCTGAGTTCGCCGGTGCGTTCCTTGAGTTTGGCCAGCTGCTCGCGGGCTTCTTCCTTGAATTCGTCCCAGCCTTCGGCGGCTT
>JAJDFU010000215.1 GCA_020528935.1 Saprospiraceae bacterium
GTCGGAGGGCTCGTTGTAGGTGAAGCCGGTCTCGGCCTCCAGCAGGCGCTGAAAGCTCACAAAGCGGAAGATGCCGCCGTCAATAGCCTGCGACAGGATGGTCTTGGAGGTGTATACGGTCTTGAGGATCTCGCCGTTCTGGGTGGAGATGACGCGCAGGTAAACCGTGACGCGGTCTTGCCGGTACTGCCCGGAGCCGCCGGCACCGAAGTAGCGCAGGCCGGCCCCGCCGGTGAGGATGTTGGCGTCGTAGGAGATGATGCCCCCCTCCAGAATAATACCGGCAAACAACAAAGGAGGCAGTACAGGCTGGGGCCCCTGGCTTTGCTCAAACTGGGCCCGCGTGGAGCGGATGATCTTGCGCTCGTTGAGCAGGTTGTTGACGTTCTCGCGCTCGATGGGCTTAAACCAGCCGGAATCCTCCATGGCCTTGATGAGGATGTTGGTGGCCCCCTGGGTCACTACGGTGGAAAAGCCGGCACCCACCTCCTGCGGGCGGTACTGCCCGGTCTGGTCGCGAAATTTGTACACGGCCGCAACGATCTCGCGCGGCGGCTTCGGCAGGCTGCGCAGGGTCTTGTTGAAGGGCGTGGGCTCTCCAATGCGCGCCGCCTGTGGGCTCATGGGCTGGTGCATATACGCATTGCAGCCCTGAAGCAGCAGGACCGGCAGCAGGCCCCACAGCATCGCATGCATTCGAACATTCATGATCCATAGAGTTTGGAATGCCCCCGGATACAGAGCCGGAAAAGAGCCCGGCCGGGCCGCCCGCAGGCAAGCGCCAGCCAGGCCTTCCAAACTCTACATCCGAAAGGCCGGAAAAAACAAAAAATCAGACGTTAATGGGTGTGGTATGCAATGGCCTGTACGCCCCTAGAAAAAGGGAACCGTCAGGTTGGTCGTGCCTCCCGTGCTGAAATCGGTAATGGTGATGAACAGGCCGTCTACGCCGGGCTGAACGTCTACCTGAAAATTGCCGAGCTGAAAGGTGCCCTCATCCTCCAGGAGATTCTCGCCAAACTGGCGGTTGAAGATCTCCCGCGAAAGCTGGCTGAGCAGCTGCCGCTCCAGGCCGGCTGTAAAGTTCTCCAGCTGATCGTCGCGCCGGCTGGAAGGCCCGCCGGCCTGGCCCGGATCGGTCAGGCTGTTCTGGGCATTGGCCGAGTTGATCATCCAGCCGTAGTTGAGGGTGTTGCCCCCAAAAGCCGGATTGACCGGCTGGTAAAGGAGATCCTGCGCCTGCAGCCCGCTTCCCGCACAGAGGAAGATGAAAAGGCCGAGCAGGGCGAGGGGTGTTCGTCGAAGTAGAGTTGGAACTAACATGAGGATTATGATTTAGTAAATACCAGATCCGGAGAGATCTTCTCCGCGTATGTCTTGCTGTACCTGTCGCATCTGCTGAATGCGGCCCAGCACGACGCGCACGGCCAAACCGGCCAGTTCCTCCAGGTAGTCGTACTTGGCCTGCAGGGTGCGCGTAAGCACGTAGTCGTCATCCAGCTTCACCTTGGCCAGGGTGGTGCGCCCCCGAAAAGGGGCCTCTTCTATGACGATGATAAAGTCGCCGGTCACATTCTGGGCCTGCCACTGCTGGGTGAACAGCTGAAAGAACTGCTGCCCCCACACGGTCTTGGTC
>JAJDFU010000306.1 GCA_020528935.1 Saprospiraceae bacterium
CATCCTGATCGTAATCGCTCAGGACCATGTCCTGGAACTGATGGAATGGCGGCTGTCCGAGCGCGATCTTTTCCTCGAGTACAAAGGGCTGGCCTGCTCCCTGCCGGCGGTTGATGTACAATCGCCTGGCCGACGTATGGTAGTAGAAAATGTCCTCCCAGCCATCGCCATCGCAATCGCCGACCCGAATGGCGACCGTACTAGAAACCGGCGGTGTATTCGATGGATCCGGGTGCGAAAACTGGCCTTGACCGTCGTTCTCCCAGTAGGGGAATGCGCTGGTGGAGCGGCGCCAGTCCACGATGTCCACATCGCCGTCCTTGTCCATATCGGCCGGCACGTATTCGTAGCGCCCGCTGGGGAAGTCGGCCCATGCTGAATCGCCGAAAGCCTGTGGCCAGCCGAGATCACCCTGGCCGTCCGTATTGTCCAGCCAGGCCAGGTGGCCGTCTATCCCCCGGCGGCTGCCCAGGATGTCGTCGTCGCCATCGCCGTCCAGGTCGGTGGCCACCGGCATGGCGAGTTCTGTAACATCCAGCAGGAGCACGGCTGAATCGCGCGGCAGCTGAGCGCCGAGCGAAAGGGCGGCGCCCAGGCTCAACAGAATGATCCAGGGCCGGGCAAGGTCTTTCCTCTTCATAGCATGGGGTATTTCAAGCTGTAAAATGGCGGATCGCAGCGCCTTCTCCAAGAACATTTTTTTAACTTTATACAGAATGAAAATCTTTTAAAGATCTGATTTACAGCTTTTTAAACTTTATTTTCTACTTATGAAAGTACCGGCTGCTTTTCAGCTTCTGGCTGCGCTTTCGCCGGCGGAGCTCCGCCAGCTGGCCATTTTCCTGGACAGTCCGGCCTTCAACCGGCGTCCGGAGATGGCCCGCCTGCTGGCGTGGTGGCTCGACCACCGGCACGAACCCCCGGACCGGCGCGCCCTCTTCCAGGCAGTGCTCCCGGGCAAGCCCTATCAAGAGCGGGATGGGTATCTTCTGCTCAGCCGCTTCACCAAGCGGGTGGAAGCCTTCATGCTGTGGCAGGAATTGCAGGAGCATGAGCTGGAGCGCTATGCCCTGCTGCTGCGCAACCTTCGGCGGCGACAACGAACGGCCCTTTTTCGGCGCAGCATTCGCCAGGCCTGGGCCCGGTACCACAAGCGGAAGGCCCACAGCGGGCATGCGCTCTACCGCGGCTACGACCTCGAGCAGCTTTATTACGACTACATTGCCAGCCACGACCGCCAGGCACGGACCAACCTGCAGGCGATGAGCGACCGGCTGGATACCTTTTTCCTGGCCGAAAAGCTCAAACAGGCCTGCCTGGCCTACAGCCGTCGCATCACCAATCAGGAGACCTACGATATCCGCTTGCTCGAGGCTGTCTTGAAGGAACTGGCCCGGCGGCCTGAACTGCTGGAGGTGCCCGCCATACAGGTGTACCATGCCTGTTACCGGGCCGTGGTCTGCGGTGGGGATGAGCGAGCCTTTCAGGCGCTGCGCCGCGCCATGAAAGCCCACCGGCAAGGCTTTCCGGTACAGGAGATCCGCGACCTCTACCTTCTCGCCATCAACTACTGCATTCGCGCGCTGAACCAGGGGAAGGAAGCCTTTGCACTGGAAGCCCTCACGCTCTACCGGCAGAGCCTCGATCAGAACTACCTGCTGGAAGACGGCCACATACCCGAAAGCGCCTTCGGCAACATCGTATCCCTGGGGGTCAAGCTGCGGCAGTTTGAGCGCACGGAGGCCTTCATCCGGGAATACGCCTCTTTTTTGCGACCCGCTTTTCGGGAGTCCTTGCCCCGCTACGCCCTGGCCAAACTGGCCTACGCCCGCGGGCGACGGTCCGAGGCCCTCCGGCTGCTGGCCACGGTGGATGCGCGGCAGCCCTTTTCTTATTTCGGTACCAAGACCCTGCAGCTGAAGGTCTTCTACGAGCTGGGCGAATGGAATGCCCTGGACAACCTGCTGGAGAGCATGCGCGTGTACCTGCAGCGGCACACCGACCTGGGCTATCATCGCGAGCACTACCTGCTCCTGCACCAGTTTGCCCGCCGCCTGCTGCAGCTGTCGCCTTCCGATCGCAGCGGCCGCGCCGAACTGAAGCGGGATGTCCTGCAGGCCCGGTCCTTTCGGGAGCGGGAGTGGTTCCTCGAGCAGTTGTAGGCCGGTACGGCCCCGGCTTTCTGCGGTGAGGGTGGCCTCCAGGATGCGGTCCTTTTGCTGCAAACCCGCCGGTCCCGGGGTATTACCCCCCGAAGCGGACCGCTCGCACCGCCTGCGGTTTCCCGCCTCGTCCGGTTGACGAGAATCACACTTCCGAGTTGCCATTCCTCAGCGCATGCCTGCCGGATTTCGCTTATGTTCTGTGAGTAGAACACAGCGCAAAAAACGGACCCCCATGAAAAAGAAGCGTTCCTGGGCCGAGCCCTATAAGATCAAAATGGTAGAGCACATCGCCCTGCCCGACTACGAACAGCGACTGAAGTATATCGAAGAGGCCGCTTACAACACCTTTTTGCTGCGCTCGAAGGATGTGTACATCGATCTGTTGACCGACAGCGGTACATCCGCCATGAGCGACCGGCAGTGGGCCCGGCTGATGATCGGGGATGAAGCCTATGCCGGAAGTAAGGATTTCTATCAGCTGGAAGAAACCGTTCGGCAGTATTACGGCTACTCGTATGTGGTGCCCACCCACCAGGGGCGGGCGGCGGAGCACATCATCTCCAAGATCCTGATCAAGGCGGGAGACTTCGTTCCGGGCAATATGTATTTCACGACGACCCGCCTGCACCAGGAACTGGCCGGGGGCACTTTCGTGGATGTGATCGTGGACCAGGCCCACGATCCGGATAGCGATTATCCGTTCAAAGGAAATGTGGATCTCCAAAAGCTCGAATCGCTGATCCTGGAGCAGGGAGCGGACCACATTCCCTACTTTAGTATTGCCACCACCGTGAATATGGCCGGGGGCCAGCCCATCTCCCTGGCCAACCTGCGGGCGGTCCGGGCCCTCAGCCGGAAATACGGCATCCCGATCGTGCACGATATGACGAGGGTGGCGGAGAATGCCTACATGATCCAGCAGCAGGAACCCGGGTATGCCCACAAGAGCATCGCCGAGATCGTGCGGGAGATCTGCGACCTGACCGATGCGGCCACCATGAGCGCCAAAAAAGACCCGCTCGTCAACATCGGCGGCTTCCTGGCCCTCAACGATGCCGATCTGTTTGAAGAAGCGCGAAACCTGGTCGTGGTATACGAAGGCCTGCACACCTATGGCGGCATGGCCGGACGCGACATGGGTGCCCTGGCGGTCGGCATTGAAGAATCCGTGTCGGATGAACACATGAAAGCACGGGTCGGACAGGTGCAGTACCTCGGCAACCAACTGCTGAGCGCGGGAATCCCCATCGTAAAACCAATCGGTACACACGGCGTATTCCTGAATGCCGCCCGCTTCCTTCCCCACGTTCCACAGGATCATTTCCCCGCTCAGGCCCTGGCCGCTGAACTGTATGTAGACTCCGCCGTACGCGCCATGGAGCGGGGCATTGTTTCGGCCGGACGCAACAAGCAAACCGGCGAGCACAATTACCCCAAACTGGAACTGGTGCGCCTGACCATTCCGCGGCGGGTGTACACCCAGTCCCACATGGATGTGGTGGCCGAATCGGTGGAACGCGTGTACGACAACCGGGACCGGATCCTCGGCCTGACCATGACCTTCGAGCCCCGGTACCTGCGCTTTTTCCAGGCCCGCTTTGAAAAGATCAGGGCGGAGGCGAATGCACAGCGCAGCGCCCGGAAACGCGAACCCGTTGCGAATTAAGCCGGAAAATTCACCGAATTTTCCGGGATTTATCGCAACGATTCTCGAGAACCCGTGAATCATCCGGGTTATAGCCGTTGCGAAGTGGTTTGGGCGTTTTCATTACCCCAAACCCTGCGCAATAGGAAATGCTGATCCCTGACGATCCTACAGATGTCAGGAGAGGGTACGAGAGGGTTCCCAAGCCATTTCGTCGTCCGTATGATAAGTTCGCCACCACTCCTTTTGCAGGAAATGACTTTTGGCAGTCCGGGCAGGCCGTTACCTTTTTTTTGCCCGCAGGCTACCCTTGCGGGTGCGGTTGTTCCATCCCCGGCAGGGGCTGTTCTGCGCTTCGACAGCCGAAGAGGTATCGCCTCAGCGCGCTTTCCAGCGGTTGGCCCAGCGTTCCAGCCGGCTGAGCCGGGGCTCTGCCAGGGGGCCGTCGAAAGGCTGGCCGCGACGCAGGTAACCCTGGGTGAAGCTGCGGGGGCTGAGGCCCCACTTGCGCAGGAAGGTGCGGCGCCCGTCGTTCCTGGCCACGCGCCCCACGCTCTTGGAGCCGAAGTGGTAGGCGCGGCTGTCGCTCAGCCCCTTGAAATAGCGCACGCCCACGGCCCACAGCTTGCGGGCGAAATCGGGATCGGAGTACATGCCGGGGAAGTACTCGATGCTCATGCCGCCCACCAGGTCCCACACGGCCCGATGTACGAGGTTGGGTGGCCAGGTAGCGCCCTGCCAGTCGCCTTTTTCCAGATCGGCAAATCCGGCCAGCAGGGCGTCCTCCCGGAAGCCTTGCGGATCGCGGCCGTAGTCCTGTACGATCACGCAGGGGTTGCCGGTATCCTCGGGCTCAATAGCCGTGGCGGACAGGTAAAACCAGGGGTGCCCCAGCGCTTCCACTTCCTGCATCAGGGCCGTATCCCAGCCGGGCAGGAGGTACATGTCGTCGTTGAGGTACAGGAGGTAGTCGGTGGCGGCCAGGCTGCGGGCCAGGTTGAGGGCGTAACACACCCCGGCGTTCTCGGGCGTATGGGTATAGGCGTTGT
>JAJDFU010000391.1 GCA_020528935.1 Saprospiraceae bacterium
CCGGAGTGTGTGTCAACTCCCTCGGCCAGAATCCATGCGATGTCCCGGTATGTGAGGTGCATGTCCACAGAGCGTATTTCTACCTCGTAGCGTTGTTTGAATGCATTGTTTTCGCGTTGTAGGACCTGCTTTTGTCCACTTTCGTCTATCGGTGTGAAAGGTACTAGGTAGTCGATCCGTTTGAATATTTCCGGTCGGAAGGCTTGTCGCACGGCTTTTTCGAACTGCGATGCCAGTTCTTCAGCCGGGTTGGCAGTGGAAAGACTTATGCGCTTTTGATGCATGTTCTCAGAGCCCAGGTTGGAGGTCATAATGAGAATGGTACTGCCAAACTCTGTGAACTGGCCGCTGCTATCGGTGAGGCGGCCCTCACCCAGGATTTGCAGGAGCAGGTCAAAAAAGACGGGATGGGCTTTCTCGATCTCGTCGAAAAGCAGAACGGAAAAGGGTTGTTGGCGAATGGCCTGGGTGAGCAGTCCGCCATCCGGCCCGGCACTTGCGATGAGCCGCAGGACAGCCACCTGCTGGCTGTACTCCGACATGTCGAAACGCACCAGGCGGTCGCGGGAACCGAAGATGAAGTGGGCCAGCTGCTTGGCCAATTCGGTTTTTCCCACCCCGGAAGGTCCGGCAAACAGGAAGGAGCCTATGGGTTTGCCCGGCCGGATGAGGTTGGCCTTCATGCGCATCAGCATATTGGTTACGCGATCTACTGCCGCATCCTGACCGAAAAAGGTTTGCCGAAAGAAGGCCCTTATCTGGCCGGGAGTTAAAGCCTGTTCGGAATCCAGCAGCAGCACAGGGATTCCGGTTTGCCTGGAAAACTGAACCCGTACCTGGTGTACATCCACGGTGCTTTTTTCTTCTGCCTGGAGTTGAGCCATCAAAACCGATTCGACGAAGCGCAGCGCCTTGCCGGGCTTGCCGGAATAGGGAAAAAACCGCTGAACCAGCTTAAGAGATTCCTGTACGGCCTTCTCGTTGATCTTCAGGCCGATCTGATCGGCCATGGCCCTGGCCTTTTTTTGGGCGATAGCTTCGAAATCCAGCGAAGCATCTTCCATGCGGAATACGTGAAACAGCTGGGCCAGGCCCGGCTTGCGAAGTTCCATCCAGGCCAATTCTTCCTTGCTGCATTCGGCCAGCAGGGAAAAGCGGGCATTGGGCAATTCATCCAGCAGGGCCTCGCCCACACTCACCTCATTGCCGAGGTACTGCCCGATCTCGAAGAGGTCTCTCAGGCGATTTACGAATAAGACGCCCTTGTCCCGGTTCAATTCGTGCAGGAGCACGGGTAAGCCTGCTTCCCAACCGCCATTGCGCAACAGGCCCCTCATCAGGCGGGCAGCCTGGGTCTCCCACACCCGGCGTTCGGGAAAGGCCGTGGCCAGGCAGCGGATCAATTCCAGCATGAGCGTTGTTTTTCCGGATCCTGCCGGGCCTACGATCAGAATGTGTTCCGCCTGCCCTTTCTTTTTGTTCAGCTTGGGCAGCAACGCCTGGATGCAGCTCTCCATACCGAAGGCCATGCGCCGATCCGGGCGTAGGCTTGAAGCCACTTCCCGAAGGATGGAATCGCCTTCGCTTTCCTGCTGGGCTTCCTGGCTGCCCCCGTCATACAGCCGGGGGAGGTCGAGCTCCAGTTCGCGCATGACCAGGCGCGTGTTCACCGGCCACTGCGCCTGGAGGATGCGCTCTACCCGCGATTCGGGCCGCTGCAGCAGAATATGCTCTTTCAGTAATTTGGATAGGTTCTGTTTCAGCAGTGCCGGAGTCTTGCCCCAGGCTTCCAGGCGAAGGATGGGCAGCACGCCATATACGCCCCCGCTTTGCGGGCCGAAGAAATAGGTCCAGTGCGTGAGGAGTTGCGGTTGATGGGGCTGCAATTCGCCGGCTTCGAAACGGAGCGCCAAGCTGTCGGATTGCAGTTCGCAAACAGGAGGTTCGTTGAGTAAAGCCTGAAGGCCGTCGGTGCGAAGTTCTTTCTGAAGACTGGCTTGATAGATCTGCAGTTGCACGTCCGTTTCCGGTGCCGACCAGCTGGCGTAAAGGTCGCCCAGGGGAATGGCGATCTCAACCTCGTCTTCCGCCGCCAGATAATAAAAAACGGGAAAGGGCACCTTGATCTTCATGTGAGCTTATCCGGCTTAGGAAGGCGAAGATACGCAAAGCCCCGGGGATTACTTTCCGGCCTTTGGGATGAATCATTTGTCGAAAAGGAATATTCTCCCGGTATATATGAGTTCCTTTGTGTAAAAATGGCTTTATTTGTGCCAAGCGCTATCCTTGACAAATGTTAAGCAGAAGGAACGTCCGCATAAAAGTGATGCAGGCCCTCTATGCTTCCAGTAGAGATCCGAAAATGACCGATGCCCAGGTTCTGGGTCTCTACGAACGCGCTATACGCCGCAGCTATGAAACCTACCTGTTCAGCCTGGCCCTGCTGCGGCAGATCATCCAGTTTGCCGTCAAGGATGAAGCGCGCAAGAAATCCAAACTTCGCCCTTCCAAGGAGGATCTCGCCTTTACGGCCGTGTTGGCCAACAATCCGCTATCTCAGTCCTTGCTGAAAAGTGAAGAAATGGACCGCCTGCTCAAGGAACACAAGGTAAACCCGCAGGTGGACAAGGATGCCATACGGCGTTTCTACACCGATTTTGCCCAAAACGAAGAGTATAAGGCATACGTCCTTTCGAAGGAACACACCGAGGACGATCATCAGAAAATGCTGCTCGGCCTGTACAAACACTGTATATCTGATGAGACCTTTGAAGAGATCATAGACGATCATTATCCGTCTTGGGCCGATGATAAGTCTTTGATCATCGGAGCGGTGAAAAAGACCATTAAAGCCTTACCCGCTGCTGAAAATGCGTTTTCGCAATTTTTCCCCACAGAAGAAACGGTGCGGGACTTTGGGGAGTCGCTGCTGCGACAGACGCTTGAACAGGATCACCTGCTGCTGGAGACCATCGAGCCTACCCTTCAGAACTGGGATCCGGAGCGCGTGGCCATACTCGATATGATCCTGCTCAAGATGGCCTTGTGCGAATTGATTCACTTCCCCTCCATCCCCTCCAAAGTGACCCTGAACGAATTTGTTGAGATCAGCAAACTGTACAGTACGGATAAAAGCAAAGACTTTATCAACGGCATTCTGGACCGGCTAATGAAACAACTCAAAAAAGAGGGCCGCATCAAAAAAGAGGGGAGGGGTTTAATCGACTGAAGTGAAAATATAGCCTGCTCCTTGAAATCAGGAACCGCGAATTCTTTCTATATTTCGCAAAACAATTTCATTTTACCTGGAACCAAACTTACGCACCATGAAATGGTATTTTCTCTCACTAGTTTTAGGACTGCTCCTGATCACAACCTCCCTGGATGCTCAATACAGTGAAGCACCGAACTCGCTGTCCATTCGGGGCATGTACTCCAATTTCGTGTACGTTCCTTCCGGCGCTTTCAATTTCGATCAAGGTACAGGACAAGTCGAGCTCGAGTACACTCGGCACATTGCCCCCTTTCTCAATATAGGGATCCCCTTACGAGTGGGAAAAGCTCGTTTTCTGGTCGATGAAGAAAACGGAACGACGCAGGATCTTTCCATGGTCAATATGGATGCCCTGGTACAGATCAAGTGCTGCAGTGAAGATCAGTTTTTCTACCCTTACATCTTTGGTGGCGTGGGTGCTCAGCTAGAAGACTTCGATCGCTTCAACGTTAGCGCCCCGGTGGGCTTGGGCCTGAACTTCCGCCTGGCGAGGCACCTGTATTTCGACGCCAAGGGAGAATACCGTTTCGGTGATGAAGAACGCATTGACAGGGATCGCGATGCTCTTTCTTTTGGCGGCGGCTTGCGCGTAGTGCTAGGCCCTGCTGAACCGGAAGTCGTGGACGCCGACGGCGACGGCATTCCGGATGATCAGGATCTTTGTCCTACAGTAGCCGGTACGATGGCCCTTTCGGGTTGTCCGGATGCCGATGGCGACGGCATTGCCGATGCTCAGGACGACTGCCCGCTGGCTGCCGGTCTGGCGGCCTTTAACGGTTGCCCGGATACCGATGGCGATGGTATCAGAGACTCCGAGGATGACTGCCCCGAAACGGCTGGATTGCCCGAACGCAACGGCTGCCCCATCCTGGATGCCGACGATGACGGCATCAATGACGATGATGACGAGTGTCCCAACCAACCCGGCCCGGCCTCAACCAATGGCTGTCCGGATCGCGACGGCGACGGCATTGCCGACAAGGACGACGACTGCCCCACCGAGTACGGTCCTGCCGAGCGCAACGGCTGCCCGCTCAAAGACCGCGACGGCGACGGCATTGCCGATGCGGACGACAAGTGCCCCGATCAGGCTGCTCCCGGTACGGTGGATGGCTGTCCTACCATAACCCGCGAGGTAGAGGAACGCCTGGACTTTGTGGCCTCGGCCGTGAAGTTCCAAACGGGCAGCGACCGCCTGCGCGCCGATGCCATCCCCAAAATGGATGAGATCGCAGAGATCCTCCAGCAATACCGGACCTACAACTGCAAGATCGAAGGGCATACCGACAGCCAGGGTAGTGCGACCTTCAACCAGCAGCTTTCCGAAAAGCGCGCCAAGTCTTGCTCCGACTACCTGGTAGGCAACGGCATCAGCCCGAGCCGCCTGTCTTTTGCAGGATTCTGCGAATCGCGACCCGTAGCCGCCAACCGCTATGCAGACGGCCGCCGGCCGAATCCCCGCGTCACATTTTACCTTTCCCCCCCCTCTCCCTTATCACCACTTCCCCGCCCCCCAGCCCCGCCTATCATTCCTCTTCCGTCTCCTGCTCCTACAACAAAACA
>JAJDFU010000644.1 GCA_020528935.1 Saprospiraceae bacterium
GGGCTGCTCCGCCCGATTCGCTGGCGGAGCAATTTCCCGCCCCGGCCTACGTCCTGGCCGAGCTGGCCGCCTGGGAAAGCGCTATCGAACGGCGGCAGGTGCGCTACTGGTTCGGGCAGGGCATTGGTTTGGTGCAGGCTCAATGGCAGATCCTGGATACACAATGCCAATACTGTTGCCAGGGCGACCTGGCCGGCTGCAGTGCCCTGCCCTGGCCCCGGCGGGCAGAGCGCGGATTTCGACTCACCCAAACCCTGATCTCGCACTCGTGATGGAGGGATACACCGCCATAGGACGCCTGCAAAAACCCCACGGGCTCCACGGAGAACTCAAACTCCGGGTAGACGAGCCTTTTCTGGATCCGGTAGAGGCCGCAAAGGTGCTTTTCGTGGAGCAGGGCGGCAGGCCTCTGCCCTTCTTTGTAGAACACCTGCGCGGGCAGGGTGCACTCATCGTCAAGCTGGAAGAGATCGACAGCCGGGAGGACGCCGTCCTGCTGAGCCACAAGGAGGTATACCTCAAAAGCAATACGCTCGAACCGGTGGAGCAAGAGAACGAGGCGGAAATCATGCTCCGCAGCCTGAGCGGCTTTCTGGTGATCGACGAGCAGCTGGGCGAACTCGGCCCCATCGCTCGCCTGGAGGAATACCCCCAGCAGTGGATGGCCGTCCTGGACAGCTCCGGAGAGGAAAAACTGGTGCCCCTGGTCGAAGCATTCATCCGCGAGATCGACCCGGAAACAAAGCGAATCTACATGGACCTGCCGGAAGGTCTGTTGGAGCTATAAAAAAACAGCTGCGAGGGGCGCAGCTGTTCCTTCTGGATGTGGTAATAGAGTTTAAAGTGCCCGCTAATACGTAGCGGTTGAAAAGGCGTTGAGCCCCTCAAATATACACAAAGCTGCGTATCGCAAGCCTTATTGGGGCTTTTTTTATATAAAAAAAGATTCTCGTTACAGAAAAGCAAAAGTACGCTTCGCGGTCTGAGCGTCGTTATTTTTTTTAGGTTTATAGCGACAAAACACGACTATCCATGAGAGCGATCATCCTTTCGAGTGCTATCCTTTTCCTTACCTTAAGCAGTTGTACAACGGAACCCCGAACTGAAGCTGTGGACTACCATACCATCCCCGTCACCTATCCGCAAACCGTCAAGCAGGACGTGATCGATAACTACCACGGGGTGGAAGTGCTGGACGCCTACCGCTGGCTGGAAGTGGATACGGCGACCAGGGTAGAGGCCTGGGTAGAGGAGCAGAACGAGGTCACCTTCGGCTATCTGGAGCAGATCCCGTTCCGCAAAGCCATTGAGGAGCGCTATACCGAGCTGTACAATTACCCCAAGGTATCCTCGCCGTTTAAGGCCGGCGATTACTACTTCTTCTACAAGAACGACGGCCTGCAAAACCAGCCGGTCATCTACATCCAAAAGGGATTGGACGGCGAGCCGGAAGTCTTTCTCGATCCCAACGAGATGTCGGAAGAAGGCACCACGGCAGTGAATATCGTCGGCATTTCCGACGACGACCGCTACGTCACCCTGTCCATCGCCGATGCCGGCTCCGACTGGCGGCGCTTCAAGGTGATGGAGGTCGCCACCAAGAAAGAGCTGGAAGACGAGTTGAAGTGGATCAAGTTCTCCGGCGCCTCCTGGTGGAAGGACGGCTTCTTCTACAGCCGCTATCCCGCACCGGCGGAAGGCACCGAACTCTCGGGCAGCAACAAATACCACTCCGTGTACTACCACCGCCTGGGCACCCCGCAGAGCGAGGACGAGCTCATCTACGAAGACCGGGAAAACCCCAACTACTACCACACCGCCAGTGTAAGCGAGGACGACAAATGGCTGGTGCTGTACGCCGCCCCGGGCACCGACGGCTTTGCCACCTATGTGAAAAACCTGGAAGCGGAGGGCGACTTCCAAACCCTCTTTGCCGGCTACGAGAATAAAAGTTCCGTGGTGCACCACCTGGGCGAAGGCCGTATGCTGGTGCGCACCGACATCGGCGCGCCCAACTACCGCCTGATCGAGATAGACGCCAACGATCCCGCACCGGACAACTGGAAAGACGTCATCCCCGAGCAGGAGAACCTGCTGCAGAATGTGAGCACCGGCGGCGGTTACCTCTTTGCCAACTATCTGGAGAAGGCCTGCGACAAATTCTACCGCTTCAACTACGACGGCAGCGGCAAGCAGCCCATCGAACTGCCCGGCCTGGGCAGTGCCGGCGGCTTCAGCGGCAAGGAAGACTACGAGACCCTTTTCTACACCTTCACCTCCTTCGTGTATCCACCCACCATCTTCAAGTCCGGCGTCCATACGGGCCTCCGCGAGCCCGTCTGCAAAATCCCGCTGAAGTTCGATCCTTGGGAGTACGTCGAAAAGCAAGGGATGTACCGGAGCAAGGACGACACCGAGGTGAGTATGTTCATCGTGCACAAAAAAGATCTGGAACTGAACGGCGACCATCCCACCTACCTGTACGGCTACGGCGGCTTCAACATCAGCCTGACTCCTTCGTTCAGCTCCAGCCGTATGGTCCTGCTGGAGAACGACGGCGTATTTGCCATGCCCAACCTGCGCGGCGGGGGCGAGTATGGCGAGGCCTGGCACGAAGCCGGCATGTTGCTCAACAAGCAAAACGTGTGTGACGACTTCATTGCCGCTGCCGAATACCTCATCGCCGAGGGCTACACCAACAAGGACAAGCTGGCCATTGCTGGCGGCTCCAACGGCGGCCTGCTGGTGGGCGCGGCCATGACCCAGCGGCCCGACCTCTTCGCCGTAGCCTTTCCGGCTGTGGGCGTGATGGACATGCTGCGCTACCACAAGTTCACGGTCGGCAAGGGCTGGATCCCTGAGTACGGCTCCAGCGACGATCCCGAACACTTCGAAAACCTCTACGGCTATTCGCCCCTGCACAACCTGGAGGAGGGCGTGGAATACCCCGCCACGATGATCACCACCGCCGATCACGACGACCGCGTGGTGCCGGCCCACTCCTTCAAGTTTGCCGCCCGCCTGCAGGAAGCCCATGCCGGAAAACATCCGGTGCTCATCCGCATTGAGACCGATGCCGGCCACGGCGCCGGCAAACCCACCAGCAAGATCATCGAAGAACAGGCGGACAAATGGGCCTTCTTTTTCTACAATACCAACAGCCCGTTGAAGTACCTGAAAAGCTGACGCCTAAGCCAAAGCGGGAGGAGGGAAAACCCCATCTCCCCTTTTCCCGTCCATTTTTCCATCGAACCCTGTTTTTATGCCTAAATCCGATTTGCTCGCCCGACTGGATCGCCTGAATACCGCCCTGGACCAGTTTCTGCAGCAGCTGCAACAGCACGACCAGGCGGTATTGGACCGCCGTCCGGCCCCCGGCCGCTGGTCGGCCATGGATGTGCTGCACCACCTGCACCTGGCCGAAGGATACGCGCACAAATACATCGCCAAAAAGCTCAGCTTTGATCCGGACATTCCGGCAGCCAATCTCAGCTCCCGGCTTCGCACCAGCCTGATGAAAGCTTTTTTTGCTTCCCCCACCCGAAGGAAAGCGCCCCAGGCCGTGGATACGCCCAGCTTTCCGCAAGGGGTTTCCATCGAGGAGTTGCGCGAGGACTGGATGGCCCAACGACAACAATTGTACGATTATCTGCAGGAGCTGGACGAGAAGTGGATCGACAAGCAGGTGTACAAGCATCCGTTTGCCGGGCGCCTGACTCTGGACGGCATGCTTACCTTCTTCGAGTCGCACCTGGCCCGCCATAAAAAACAAGTAAAACGCACCCTGGCCGAGGTAGCGCAACCCGGCTGATCAAACCCCTTGCCCTATGAATATGAGCTTCCTGGACGATCTGTGGACGGAGATTCAATCCTATTACGACGGGATCATTCTGCTCCTGCCCAGACTGGTGACGGCCAGCCTCGTTTTCCTCTTTCTGTACCTGCTGGCCAACCGAGTCCGAAAGCTGGTCTTCCGCAAGCTGGACGAGCGGCTGGATGATCACCTGCTGGCGACCTTTCTGGCCAACTCCATCAAAATCCTGATCCTGATCACCGCCGGCCTGCTGTTCCTCCGCATTCTGGGACTGAGCGGTATAGCCGGAAGCCTGCTGGCCAGTGCCGGCCTGGGGGCTTTTGTTCTGGGCTTTGCCCTCAAAGACATCATGGAAAATTTTCTGGCCGGCATCCTGCTGGCCTTCAACCGGCCCTTTTCCACGGGCGATATTATTTCTCTGGAAGGAATCGAGGGAGAGATCGTCGCCATGACCCTCCGGAACATTCACATCAAAACCTCCGACGGCCGGGATGTCTTTATCCCCAACGCCAATGTCCTCAAGCAGCCCCTTATCAACCTCACCATCGACGGTGATCTGCGCTTCGATTTCACCCTGGGCTTCGACTACGGATCGGATATCGAAAAGGCCGTCCAGATCGTACTGGATACCCTGGCCGAAGTACCGGGCATCATGACGGAACCGCGCAAGCCCTTCGTCATGGTCAGCGAACTGGGCGCCAGCACCCTCAACCTGACCTGCTACTATTGGATCGACGCCTTCGATCCGGAGGTGTCGCCCCCTATGGTAAAGAACCGGGCTGTGGAGGCCGTGCTCAAAGCCCTGGATGAGGCCGGATACTACATGCCCTGCGAGATCCTGGAAGTAAAAAACTACCGCGAGTCCGACCTGAAAGCACTGACCCGCAATCCAGGGGCTTAGCCCGGATTATGCATGAATTCAAGCAACTATACCGCTATCAGAAAGGTTTGGGCGCGCCCAAAGCTTGTTTTCAGCCACTTATGTCAGGGTCTTTAGTGCTGACATCCGCAGGAT
>JAJDFU010000496.1 GCA_020528935.1 Saprospiraceae bacterium
CCCGCAGTTCTGTGTCTGCAACCTTGCCATCTACCTGATCCTGGGTTTCTGGGGGCTGATCTGTCCGATCTATGGGCTTTACTCCAAGAATATCAATGTCCTTCGCTACCATAATCTGTACCGTCGCCCCCCGGTAGAAGTGCTTGAAGGCACCCCGGATAACCGCCCCATCTTCAACGTTTTTGATGATGTGGACGACACCTACACCGGAATCTTCCTGGGCCGCAACACGAATAAGGGCTATTCCTGGAATATCGCTGCATCCATTTCCCGGCCCGCCAGGCAAGGCTTTGGGTTCAACCTTTCGTATTCCTACGGAGATGCCTTTGTAGTAAATGACATCACGAGTTCGCAAAACAACTCGCAATGGCGCGGCCACCGCAACGTTTTCGGCGGCAATGCGGAAGGCGAAATCTGGCGCTCCCAGTTTGCGGTTGGCCACCGCGTAGTGGCTCAGGTAGCCTACCGCTTTGAATACGCAGGTTTTATGGGCACAACCCTCTCGTTGTTTTACAATGGCCAGTCGGGCAATCCTTTTACCTACACCTACAACACCAGTGGTTTCGGGGGTATGATCAATGATGGGGCATTCAGCGACGGCTACCGAATCTACGTGCCCAACAACCAAAGCGAGATCAACCTTGTGGCCAATGATGACGGTGTTTCTGCTGAGGAGCAATGGGCCGTCCTCAATCAGTTCATTAGCGACAACGACGATCTGAACGATCAGCGCGGGGACTACGCGGACATCAATTCGGCCCGCAACCCCTTCGTAAATATGTTGGATGCCCGCATCCTTCAGGACTTCTACATCACTACAGCTCGCGGCAAGCGCCACACCCTGCAGCTTTCGCTGGATATCTTCAACCTGGGCAACCTGGTCGGCAGCTGGTTTGGCCGCCACGACTGGGGACGCATCTACAGCGCAGGCAGTTTCGGAAACTTCCCCCTCCTCAACTTCGAAGGTTTCCAGGAAGGCACCAATGTGCCCGAGTTCACCGTCAATTCCGAGATCCTCGAAGGTCAAGAGCCCTGGGATGACGACTTTATCGACACGGGACGCATTCGCTCTTCCCGCTACCAAATGCAGATCGGTTTGCGCTACATTTTCAACTAAGCCCATCGCCTGCAGCCCAAAAGTGAGGCTCACTCCGGCCCGGAGTGGGCCTTTCTTTTTGCTATTTTGGCGCCATGAAAACCGCTTACTTCTTCGCCCTCCTGCTGGCGCTGATGCTGAGCGCCTGCAGCAGCGCCTACCGCATTGTGGTTCCTTCGGGCGAGCTCCCGCTCTTTTTCGACTACAGCCGCAACCCCCTGCCGCTGGTCAGCGCCCATCGGGGCGGCCGCTTCCGGAACGGCTTTCCCGAAAACAGCCTGGCTACTTTCAAGGAGGTGCTGAGGCACAATCCGGCCATCATTGAATGCGACGTGCACATCAGCCGCGACAGCGTGCTGCTGCTCCTGCACGACAACACCCTGGAGCGCACCACTACCGGCCGCGGCCCCGTGAACGCCAGGGATTGGAAAAGCCTGAAAAAACTCCGGCTGCTGGACGATCGGCGCGCCGAGACCAAGCACCGCATACCCAAACTGAAAAAAGTGCTGAAGTGGGCCCGGAAAACCACCGTGCTCACCGTGGATATCAAGGGCAAAGTGCCCCTGGAAAAAGTGGTCGCCCTCATTGAAGATACCCGCACCGAGGAGTACGCCGTGCTTATTGTGTACTCCCTGGAGGAGGCCCTGCTCGTGCATCGCCTCAATCCCCGCCTCATGATCTCCGCAGGCATTACTTCGACGGAAGACCTGAATGCCTACCTGCAGGCCGGCATTCCCGCCCAAAATCTGCTGGCGTTCACCGGCACGCGCCGGATAAAGCCCGAGCTGTACCACCGGCTCCAAGAGTTGGGCATTCCCGTGCTGTTCGGCACCTTCGACACGGCAGATACCGTGCGCAAAGAAGCAGCCCGCGACCAGCTGTATCGCACCTATCTGGAGCAGGGCATCCACATCCTGGCCACGGACCGGCCCCTGGATGCCGGGGAGCTTTTGCTGCCCCTGCAGCGGGAGATTGAAGCCAAGCAGGACTATTTGCGCTGGCCCAAGCGCAAAAACTGACTGCAATACCTTCGGTTTTGCAGTGAGCGTTTGAGGGCGCGAGTGATGGACTGCACACGGGAACGACCCTTCGATACTTTTGAGCTTGTGTTTAGGGGCTCAGGGATAACCCGCCTGCCGAAGGCATGGCAAAGACAAAGATGCCAGAAGCCCCTTCGAAAATGTTTTTGATGGCGAAAAGGGGATATTTTGGTGCCCGCTGAGGCGCAAGAACGGAGCATACTTCAGCAAGGGGAAGGGGTCCTTGCTTCGTGAAGCTACGTGCTTGCAGGCCGGAGTGCCTTTCGGCACGATGGAGACGGCTTCTCGTGAGATGGCCTCTAAACCGGCTGCAGGAAAAGCTCGGCCAGCATACACCGGAGGCTGCCGCCGCCCAGCCGCTCGATGGTGGGAATGGCCATGGGTAACAGGGCTCCCTGCCTTTCCAGTGCGGATTGCTCCGAGGGGCCCAGGGAGCGACGAGCGCTTTCGGAAAGCAGGATGTAGCGCACGCCCTGCTCGTTCTTCATCTGCAGCAGGTTTCCGGCAAAGGCGTACAGCTGCTCCATGCTCAGCTCGATGATGGCGTGGCCCGTCTCCATCAGGCGGTGGGCTATCCACTTTCGCTCACCGGGCTGCATGGCCTCAAAGCAACAGGCACCAAAGCCCTCGCCGACCGTCATGATCACGTTGGTGTGGTAAATGGAGCGCCCTTCTACGTCCCGGGCCTGAAAAAAGATGGGCTCGAAGGCCATTCGCTTGCAAAAGAGCCGCACCAGGCGCTCGCTGGTGCGCGGGCTGAGGCAGGCGTAGGCCAGCCGGTGCACCCGGTCCAGCACCAGGCTGCCAGTGCCCTCCAGAAACAGGCCCTCCTGCTCGTACGCAGAGAGATCCAGCAGATCGCGCAGGGCGAAGGACTGCTTCAACTGCTCAATGATGTCGGTCCGGCGCTCCGCGCGGCGGCTGGGCGCCTGCATGGGGTAGATCACGAGGGTGCCGTTCTGGTGCGTACTGATCCAGTTGTTGGGAAAAACGGCATCCGTCTTTCGGGGCTCGGGGGTATCTTCTGCCACTTCCACCCGGATGCCATGGCGGAGCAGGGTTTCTACTACCCGTTCAAATTCAGCCAGGGCCTCCGGCTGGCCTTCGCCGGCCTCTGCCGGTTGCTGAAAGGGATTGCTGGGGGCCGTTTCGGGATTATAGCCGAAGGCGGCCGGCCGCACCATGAGTACCGTATCGGTGATCTGCCGGGGCTCCATATCTTTTGATTTTTCTCCAGGGCGGTGTAATTTACGTGCTGCAGCGGAAAAAATATGAAGCCCGGTTTATCCTTTCTCTTTTCTTTTCTCTTCCTGCTTGCCCTGAGCTGTCCGCTTCGGGCGCAGGTGATCAGCTCAGATATTGACCTGGCAGATACCGCTCAGGTGCACGTTTTGGAAACGCAGTCCGGCGATGTGCTCATAGGCCGGTTGCTGGAAGTCCGCAACCTGCGGGTGCGCTTCCGCTTACAGGCCGGCGGGAATGTCGTTGAACTGGCCCTCAGTGAGGTGACCTCCATTCAGGTCAAAGGAGCCCGGCAGAAGCGGAGGAAGAGCGACGGCCCGGGATTGGCCCTCTACAATCTCGGGCTCAACCCCACCGCCCTGAGCCTGCCGGCAAAGGAGGCCGAATTCACCAATGTGGGGCTCTTGTACAATGTGGCGGAGTTGGGGATAACCGACGGCTTTAGCTATACCGGCGGTGTCTTTCTTCCTTTTATTGTGATCAACCGGCTCAAAGTAAGCATCCCGCTGCAAGAGACCGTCCACTTGGGATTAAACGGTTCGCTTTTCCTCAACTTCATCGACCTGGAAACCAGCGTGACCAACTTTCAGGCCACACTTACCATAGGCCGGCCAAGCGGTTACTTCAACCTATCGGCGGGCTATGGCTTCCTCTTTGATGATCCCAGCACCCAAAACGGCTTCTTCACCACCGTAGGCGGCGCGATTCCCCTTTCCGAATCCTGGGCGCTCCTGGCCGATGTGTTCGTACTGATCCAATCGCCGCCCGAGATACTGCCCACGCTGCTTGCGAGCTACACTTTCCGGAAGAATCGCCTGGATTTCGGTTTTTTAATCCTTCCCGGCCTGGAAACGACCATTCCCCTCATACCCTACCTCTCCTACGTGCGCCGGTTTTAAGCCCGGCTCCCATTCCGTATGTTTGTCAGACAGCAAACCACTGCCGACCTATGGGCAAGAAGAACAAGAAGAAACGGGATGGGATCGTCTTCTCTACCGATCCGGATTTCGAATACGCGTACCGGGAAGAGGCGGAGCCGGAGGCCCTCCCGCCCAACCAGCAGCGCCTGCGCGTATTGCTGGATCGCAAGCAACGCAAAGGCAAGGAAGTGACCCTGGTGGACGGCTACGTGGGGCCGGAGGAGGACCTCAAGACCCTGGGCAAGCGCCTGAAGAGCCAATGCGGCGTAGGCGGTTCGGTCAAGGACGGGCAGATCATTCTGCAGGGCGACCAGCGCGACCAGGTAGTGGAGCTGCTGATATCCGAAGGCTTCTCCGATACCAAGCGCTCCGGCGGCTAGGAGCGCTTCGACGCTTTCCAGGCCTTGACCAGCATGAGTACCCGGTTGTAGTTCTTCATGCCTTCCGAAATGCCCTGCGCTGTCTCTTTTTCACATCTCCGGGCCCCCAGGACGACCCCCACTCCCATATGCCGTCTTTGTCTTGAAAAA
>JAJDFU010000159.1 GCA_020528935.1 Saprospiraceae bacterium
CATCCCGGAAAACGGGACGTATCTCCACTAGGGAGTAGTATGGGTGAATCTTTCACGGTGGCCGAGGAAGAAATGCCGTTCAGTCAGCTGAGCAAATACCGCAGAAAACGCAGTCCGGCGGTCATGGCCCGGGACCGGGCGGGCGGCATGCATATCCTGACGCAGTACGACATCATTCAGGCGATTTGAACAATTCGGCCTGCTTGCGCTGCAGTTCTTCCGAAAGCCCGGCATCGGACGCCCGGTCGGAAGGCGGTTCATCCTCCAGGAGGCGCCGAACGACCCGCAGGCGGTGGGTATAATCGCTGAGTTCGTCCTGGTAGATGCCGAAATGATCAATCGGATCGATGCGCACCTGGCCGTAGGCGTGAATGATACGGCCATTTTCCAGCAGTATGCCCACGTGATTGATCTTTCCGTTGGGCGCTTCGAAGAACGCCAGATCCCCGGCCCGGCTTTGTTCCAGAAAATCCACGCCGGTGCCGCAGTGCACTTGCTCGTCGGCCTCGCGCGGCAGCCGGAAACCGGCCATCTTGTACACGACCTGGACCAGGCCGGCACTGTCGATACCGAAGGGTGAGCGACCGCCCCACTGGGCCGGCGCGTAGAGATAGCGCCGTACGATGCGCTGAACAAAGGCGTGCAGATCGGGAATATCACCGGAAAAAACCGCCTGGCCGCTGAAGTGGTACCGCTTTTCCCCCAACTCCAGGCGCATGCCGTCAAAGTCGGGAAGCTGGGCCCCCAGCAGTACAGGGAGCATGTGGTCTTCGGCGAGTACCGGCTGCATGAGATCCAGTACAAAAGCGTGCCGGCGGCTGTATCGCTCGAATTCACTGGGGGTGATCTCCATGAACTGCCGCCTGCGCACCCAGCCGATGCAATTGTCCCAGGCACAGCGCACCAGCGCCCAGCTTTGCCCCTTTCGCTCGAGCACCTCCAGCAGTTCTCCGAAGAGCAACTGGGAGACGAGCTCGCTGCGGCCGTTGGCGGAACGCCGGACCGGGACAACGCTTAAGGGACAAACTCCATAGGACATGGGCAGTGCGTTCGTTGGGTTTCGGAATTGGGGAATTTGCCCGGGTATGGGGCTTTTTTGCAAAATAATAATATCTGACGATTATCCGTTTGGTTTTTCGCGAGCTGCCCCATTTAAGCCTACTTTTGATCCGTTTCATCCAAATACACTATGAACCACCGCCTGCTGTTCTGTACGCTCTTTGCCCTGTTCATGGTCTCTGCCCTCCGTGCACAGGATCGCCAGTTCTCCCAATTCTACACGGCTCCCATGTACCTCAATCCCGCCCTGACGGGAGCTTTTCCGGGCAAGTACCGCATCGGGCTCATCTACCGCGACGAATGGCTCAGCGCCGTGGACGGTCCTTCGGCCGCTTTTGCCGCCAATATGGACCTCCGCTTTCCCATCAAATACCGCAGCCAGGTCGCCCAGGATGCCGTGGGGGCCGGGGTGCTCTTTTTCGGCGACCGCAATCCCTACAGCCTGAATTCCAATTACCTGTCCATTTCCGGCGCCTTTCACAAATCCCTGAGCCGCTACAATACCTCTTTCCTGTCGGCCGGTTTTCAGCTGGGATTGGGCCAACGCAGCGTAGGCTATCAGGATATCCTGTTTGACGATCAGTTCAACGGCACGACGGGCTTTACCGACCCTACCGGCGAGGCCCTGCCCGAAAACAACCTCACCTATTTCGATATTGGGGCCGGCCTGCATTACGCTTATTATCAGCCGGAGGGCATCGGACTGTTTGCCGGCCTGTCCATGTTCCACATCAATCAGCCCCGCCTCAGTTTCTTCTTCGACAGCGAAGAGGAAATTCCCATCAGCGAGGACGAAATTCTCCTCCGCACCGTCGCTCATCTGGGCCTGCAGGTACCTTTGGGCAAGCGCACCCAGCTTCTGCCCCGGGCCGTTTTCATGTTGCAGGGGCCGCATATGACCCTCAATGCAGGTACCAACTTTCGCTATCTGGTCAACGACCTCAACGGGCTGGCTTTCCATGTGGGCGGCTGGGCAAGGCCGGTGCGCAACCTCGACAACATCGGGCTGGACGCCGTGATCGGCATGGTAGGCATCGAGTTCCAGAATTTTCTGCTGGGGATGAGCTACGACTTCCCCATGAACGACCTGCTCAGCGAAAATCAGGGTGCCGGAGCATTTGAGATATCCTTTGCCTTTCTGGGGAATTACGACAACGAGACGGTATTGTGCCCTACCTTTTGACCCATGGCGTTTACCGGTCCAGAGTGAGGTTCTCTACAATCTCCAGTCCGTAGCCGATCAGGCCGATGCGCCTGCGCGGGTGGTTGGTCAGCAACCGGATTTTGCGGATGTTCAGATCGCGCAGGATCTGCGCGCCCACACCAAAATCGCGCTGGGTCATTTCGGATTTGATCTGGATGGGCTGCCCATCGGAGGATTGCGACTGCAAATGGCGCAGGTGGTACAGGATGGACCCCCGATCTTCATTGTGGCGCATATACACCAGTACGCCTTTGCCCTGGCGGGCGATGGTCTGTATGGCCTGTTGGAGCTGGCGGCCGTAATCGTCGAACAGGGTTCCCAGAAGATCGCCGGTCTCCGTGGAGGAGTGAACGCGCACCAAAACGGGCTCATCTGCCTCCCACTCGCCTTTCTTGATCGCCAGGTGCCGATCGCCTGTGGTGATCTGCTTGTAGGCAATGATCTCAAAATCGCCGTATTTGGTGGGCAGGTTGACCCCCAGTTCTCGCTCGATGAGGCTCTCGTTGCGCATGCGGTAGGCCACCAGGTCTTCGATGGCAATAATCTTGAGGTCGTGCTTGCGGGCGATCTCCATCAGTTGGGGCAGGCGGGCCATGGTGCCGTCCTCGTTCAGGATTTCTACCAGCACCCCGGCAGGGGCAAAGCCTGCCAGGCGCGCCAGGTCGATCGCCGCCTCGGTATGGCCGGTGCGGCGCAGTACGCCCCCGCTCTTGGCCCGCAGCGGGAATACGTGACCGGGCTTGGCAAAATCGCCGGGCTTGGTTGCCGGATCGACCAGGGCTTTGATGCAGGTGGCGCGGTCGTAGGCGGATAT
This sequence comes from Saprospiraceae bacterium, assembly GCA_020528935.1. Taxonomy (GTDB): domain Bacteria; phylum Bacteroidota; class Bacteroidia; order Chitinophagales; family Saprospiraceae; genus JAJDFU01. Next base: position 3,078 of record JAJDFU010000159.1, read on the forward strand.
ACCGGTAGTACATCCCTGTCCGATCAGGTCGATGGAAACGGTGAAGGCCGTTTCGTGCAGGGCTGTATTGGACTGTACCATCATATCCAGGCCCAGCTCCTCGGCACGCTTCTCCTCGATGGGCGCGCAGATGAGCCCACGCCCGTAGGTGGCCATGAAGTTTATGATATCCGGCGTGACGCATTCAGCGGCACAGACGAAGTCTCCTTCATTTTCGCGGTCTTCATCATCCACCACGATGATGACCTTTCCCGCTTTGATGTCGGCTAAGGCTTCTTCTACGGTGTTGAGCTGAATGGGCGTCCTGGTTTCGATAGTGGCCATGTATTCGTTTGGTCTTTGTCGCGCTATTCTGAAAACAGGTGGGTTATTTTTTTGTTGTAGGCGTTTCCGGCTTCCCGCTGTGCACCAATCCGGCCAGCAGGGCTTCCAGCTTCCGGTTGCTGGCCGACCAGGAAAAACGCTCTTCGACAAACCGCCTGGCCCGACGACCGATCTCTGCCGCAATTTCCGGATGCTCCAGCAAAAAAGCTACTTGCTGGGTGAAGGCTTCCTCGTGGTCAGCGATGAGGAGTTCCTTGCGATGTCGCCCTCCGATGGCCTCGTTTACGTGAGAGGTGGTAATGCAGGGGCGTTCCATGGCCATGGCCTCGAGGATCTTATTCTGCTGCCCTCCTCCGTGAAAAAGAGGAGCGATAAAGATCTGTCCTTGCTGGTAGGCCTCGCGGATATCGGGCACCCAGCCGCTCACCTTTACGGCAGCCGATGCCAGTCGAAGGATGGACCGGGCCGGACGCGCACCGGCCAGCAAGAGCCGGATACCGGGATATTTGCGCTGCAACCTGGGAAGCAGATGCTCCACCAGCCAGCGGCCGGCTACGACATTCGGGTGGTAGCCCATATTGCCGATAAAGGCGATCTCGAAGGGCGCATTTTCAGCGGGGAACGGCTTGAAGAAAGACGTATTGACGCCATTAGGCACCACCGATATCGTTTCGGAGGCCGGATGGGCAATGTCCATTTTATCGCGCCGGGAGATAATGGTATGGCCGTCAAATGCCGAAAAGACCTCGCGCTCATAGCGCCTCAAGCGCCGGGTTTCCGCCTTCCAGAACGGCTGCAACAGCGGATGAGCCGCAAAGGCCCGCTTGCGCATGATGCCGCTGAAGGCATCCATGTAATCCAATGCCTTGGGCCCGGGCCAATCGAGCACGTACGGCGCCATGCGGATCAGCTGGCAATAGACCACATCGGGATCGAAGGTCCGCAGGTCCTGTTGAATGGCCGGGGCCAGTTTTTCCCGGAAAAAATAGGCTACTTGCAGCGGCAGTCCCCTGGGCCAACCTGCCGCCAGATTGCGCATGCACTGCCTGGCAGGCTGGGCATACACGTGCATGCCCCCCCGGCACCACCGCCCCACCACTTCGCGGTCTCCCTGCGCGACCGCATGCTCGCTGAGTGCAAAAAGGCCAATCTCGTGTCCCGCCTGATACAGGCCCTGGATTTGGTGGTAAAGGCGCAGCTTGTCCCCTTTTTCCAATGGAAAGGGAAACCGGGAAGTGAGTACGGCGATCTTCACTGACTGGCGTACAGTTCAATGTGGGTTAAAAAATGCGAAGCGCTTTTCGGGCCTGCGGCACAATCTTCTGGTAGGCGAGTTGGAGTTGCCGGGCAATCACCTGGTAATAATAGCCCGTTTCTACCAGGGCCCGGGCCCGGCGCACCATAACTTC
>JAJDFU010000488.1 GCA_020528935.1 Saprospiraceae bacterium
GGACCATGCCCTTTTGCCGTCTGAGCAGTGGTCCGGGGCCTTGTACTCCAACCTCAGTGAAGTGGCCCCCCCTCCGGGGCGCTACTATCTGCTTTTCGGCTTTGCCGGCTCTTCCTTTTTGCGCAAACGCAAGGTGGTGGACGTGCTCGTCTTCGATCCGGCGGGAAAGCCGCAGTTTGGCGCGCCGGTCTTTCTCAACGAGGCCGATCCCGATCAACCCCGCCGGAAAAATCGCCTGATCGTCGAGTATTCGGCGGCGAGCTCCATCCGCCTCAACTGGGATCCCGCTCTGGACCTGATCGTCTTCGACCACCTGCAGCCCATCGCCGGCCCACATGGGGAGGGCCTGGTAAACGTACCCGACGGCAGCTATCAGGGCTATCAACTGCGGAAAGGGTACTGGTACTACGTGCCCAAAGTGTTTGAACAGGTCCAGGAAGATGCGCCGCGCCCCTTCCCCGTTCTGGAAGACCGAAAGAAGGATCTCTTCGGCAAAGAGGGAGGCGGGTAGTTAAGAGTCCGCGGTCCTTAGTCCGCATCAGCGGTGCTGATCGCGGTCTTATACCGTTTAAAAAATCAAAAGTCGCATGCCGCTTCCAAATGGGTTTGATTATGAACTCAACCCGGAAAATGCACGGCATTTTCCGGCTTCGGTCTGATCATGCTAAAACCGGTATTAGGCCGGGGGCGAAAAAATGGCGAAATTTTCCGATCCAACCGGTCCAGGCTATTTGGACAAGGCACGGACTGCGAAGTATTTATTGTTATGCAACACCACCGCCTGCCCGTCGAGCGTACTGCGCATTACTACACCCTGGGTGAGGCCGGGCGGCACATTCGCCGGGTGGTCATGGCCTGTCACGGCTACGGGCAACTGGCCCGCTACTTTCTGCCCAAGCTGGAGCCCATAGCGGATGCCCACACCCTGGTGATCGCACCGGAGGGCCTGTCGCGCTTCTACTGGAACGGCTTTTCCGGCAAGGTGGTCGCCTCCTGGATGACCAGGGAAGACCGGCTGGATGAGATCGCCGATTATGCCGCTTATCTCAGCCGGTTGTGGGCGCAGTGGAAACCCCGGGTCTCCCCGGAGGCGGAGCTGGTCCTCTTCGGCTTTTCGCAGGGCTGCGCTACGGTCATGCGCTGGGTGCATCGCGCACAGCCGGAGGCCGCTCACCTCGTCTTTTGGGCGGGATCCATTCCGGAAGATATCGACTACGGTCCGCTACAGCCGTATTTCGGGCGCCGCCGGCTGCACCTCGCCTTTGGCGATGCCGACCCTTTCCTGCAGCCCGATACGCTGGGGGTTTTTCGCCGTCAGATCAGGCAGGCCGGCCTTCCCGTTGAGGAATATCCCTTTTCCGGCGGCCATGAAATACCGCCTTCGGCTCTGCAATCCTTTTGGCAGGATCGGCTTCGGCCGCAATGATGTGCACCATGCTGCGCAACCGGTGCCGTTGGATAAATGAAAAAAGGTTCATACTTTTGTCATTATCCTGGAAATCTCCCGCTGTACCGAATCCTTTTGAAATCCTTTTTGCCCTGCCAAAACGATATCGGGTATGCGCCTTACCATTTGGAACTTCTTATTCTTCAGCCTTCTGTTGGCTGCGCTGAGCGCCTGTACAACGGAGCCTTCATCCCGCCGGAAGCAGGCCGCGGAGCCGGCAGCGCCGGAATGGGCTTCCTCGCCCTACCTCTGGTCGGTGGATACGGTGCGACAGCTCCTTCAGTCGGATGCCGCACCGCTGGTCCTGCTGGAGGTCAACAAGGAGGAAAAATACCTGGAGGAGGGCCATCTGCCGGGGGCGCTGCGCATCTGGCGGCCCGACTACACCGTGGAGGATGCCGAATCGTACGGCGGCTTGCGCGCCTCGCGCGAGCAGATGGCCGCCTTGCTGGGCCGCCTCGGCATTGGGCCCAACAGCCGCATTGTGTTGTACGACAGCAAGGGCAATGTGGACGCGCTGCGCGTGTGGTGGCTGCTGCAGATGTACGGCCACCCGCAGGCCTATATCATGAACGGCGGCAAATCCTGCTGGCAGCAGGAGGAGTATCCCCTCGAGCACAGCCCGGCACCGATGCCCCGGGCGGTGACCTACCGGTTTCCCGCCCCGGAAAGCCCGCAGCGCTTCGCTGCCCTGGAAGACGTGCTGGCGGCACTTCGGGATACCAGCATCATACTCCTGGACACCCGCGAACCTGAAGAGTATGCCGGTGCGCCCTTTTTGCGCAAAGGGCAGGTGGTGCCCTGGAAGCCCGGTGCATTCATCAACGGCCGCATTCCCGGCGCCATACACCTCAACTGGTCGGATGCCGTGGACCTGCACGGCGACCATTGCTTCAAGCGACTGGCCGACCTGAAATACAATTTCGAGCAGGCGGGCCTCTCGCCGGAAAAGACGATCATCACCTACTGCCAGTCGGGCGTGCGCTCGGCCCATACGACCTTTGTGCTGACCGAATTGCTGGGCTATCCGGACGTGCGCAATTACGACGGCTCCTGGATCGAATGGAGCTACATGCATGCGGTAGAGGGCAAGGTGCCTGTGGAAAGCGATTACGATGAGGCGGCATCGGCGCGTCGCATCGCCGAACTGGAAGCCGAACTGCAAGTTCAATAACTCTTATCCGATACATGAGCAAGAAGAAACGACGCATAGGCATTCACGAGCTGTACGCCAAAGATCCGCTGGAAGCCGATCGCCTGCTGTGGGGGCGCGAATCCGATCCGCACACCCGCCGCGGCTTTCTGAAGAAGAGCGCCCTGGCGGCTATGAGCATGGTGCTCGGCGGGCGCATGGTCTTTGCCGAACACTATCCGGCCGGCCTCATACCGGCGGTGCTGGCCGGCAGCGGCACCCCCTTCCAGCTGCCCGGCAAGCATCCGGATATGGTCGTGCTCAACGACCGGCCCTGGAACGTGGAGACGCCGGCCCATCTGCTGGACGACAAGGTGACGCCGGCCGACAAGATGTTCGTTCGTAACAATGGTCTTCCGCCCGAGCAGAGCCGGATCGACCCGGCGGCCTGGACCCTCACCATCGACGGCGAGGCCGTGCGCAGCTCCAAAACCTACAGCATTGCCGACCTCAAATCGAAGTTTCAGACCCACACCTACCAATTGGTCATCGAGTGCGGCGGCAACGGCCGCAAGGAGTTCAATCCACCGGCCAAGGGCAATCAGTGGAGCACGGGCGCGGTGAGCTGCGCCGAATGGACGGGCGTGCGCCTGCGCGACGTGCTGGAAGACGTGGGCCTGAAGAGCAATGCCGTGTACATCGGCTACTACGGCAAAGACATACACGTGAGCGGCAATCCCGACAAGGTGGTCATCTCCCGGGGCGTGCCCATGCGCAAAGCCCTGGAGGACGAAAGCCTCATCGCCTGGGCCATGAACGGCAAGGACATTCCCCACATGCACGGCTATCCGCTGCGACTCGTCTTCGGCGGCTGGCCGGCCTCCACCAGCGGCAAGTGGCTGGCCCGCATAGCCGTGCGCGACCAGGTGCACGACGGCCCCAAGATGACCGGACAGTCGTACCGCGTGCCCTGCAACCCGGTCGAACCCGGCGCCGACGTGCCGGACAAGGACATGTGCATCATCGAATCCATGCCGGTGAAGTCACTCATCACCTTCCCCAAGACGGGGGCTACCATCAAGCTGGGTCAGCAGCTGCCCATCCGCGGCCACGCCTGGGCCGGCGACCTGGAGGTGGCGAATATGGAGGTGTCCATCGACTTTGGGGCTACCTGGCAAAAGGCCGTGCTGCAGCCCCCGGCCAATCGCCTGGCCTGGCAGCACTTCGAGGCCAGGGTCTCTTTTCCCGAGACGGGCTACTACGAGGTATGGGCCCGGGCTACCGACAGTGAGGGCAAGAGCCAGCCCATGGTGTTGCCCGGCTGGAACCCGCGCGGCTACCTCAATAACGCCTGTCACCGCATTGCCATAAAAGTGACCGCCTAGGCGGCGCGCCAAACAAAAGATCGAATATGCTTTTTCATATTCCCGATAATCTTCCCGAAGAGAAAAAGAAGCAGTACAGCCGGATGACCCTGCGCATCCTGCAAACGCTGGTGAATGCCATCCGCGTGATCGTCTTTCTGGTGTTCGTGCTACTGGTCTTCCTGGTGTTTGAAAGTCCGATCCGCGATATGCTGGCCGGCGGCCCCCAGCCGCTTACCGAAGAAGAACTGGCAGCCCGCGAACAGGCTCGGGCAGCAGCAGAAAGCGAGGATACCGAACGCGTGGAGAACGGCATTCACGTCGCCACCGGGCTCAAGGTGGCCGAAGGCTGGGAAGTGGTGCGCTCCACCTGCACGGCCTGCCACTCGGCCGCGCTGGTGACCCAAAATCGCGCAACGCGGGAAGGCTGGAAGGACATGATTCGCTGGATGCAGGAAACCCAAGGCCTCTGGGATCTGGGCGATCAGGAAAGCACCATTCTGGATTACCTCGCGGCCAATTACGCGCCGGAAGAGGGGGGGCGGCGCCCCAACCTGGACATTGCCGCCATCGAATGGTATGTCTTGGAACTCGATTAGTAAACTTTTTTTTGTTCAATTCAAATCCAATGGAGAAATACTGGAACATTTTCGTAGAAGTGTATAAGGGCTACGCCAGCTACCTGTGGTACGAACTCACGCATCCCGGCTGTCACAACTACTTCTACTGGCTGCTCATCGTGTCGGCCTTTTTCTTCCTGCTGGACGTGTTGTCGCCCTGGCGCAAGGATCAGCCCAAATTCCGCCACGACTTATGGCAGGACTTCTTTTACATGTTTTTCAACTTCTTCAT
>JAJDFU010000074.1:0-1816 GCA_020528935.1 Saprospiraceae bacterium
CTCTCGCTGCTAAGGTAAGGTCGTATTGGAGGGCCGTGGCGGCAATCCACAGATCATTTTCCGGAATCGGTTTTCCTTTTTTTCTCAGTTGGGTCTTTACCTGGCCATAGATCTTTGCGGTGGAGTCATCGCAATGAAGGATCGAGACTTCGGTTCTTAGATTGTCAATCTTCCTTACGTTCTCTTCTTCTCTTTTGGAATAGTAGGCGCCGTAGTATAATTCTCCGATCACAATGGCTGGGAGGTAAACTTCCCGGGCCTGATTCACCCGCTTGATGACTTTTTTATCCTCATCAAACAATGCAATGATAATGTTGGTATCGAGCAGGTATCTACCATTCATTTTCATCGATTTGTTCGCAATCTTCCAGGGCTTGCTCCATTTCCTGCAGATCTTCCTTTTCAAATGCTCCAACAAATTTCAGCAATCCTTCAGGCTCTCCTTCCCGCTTGATTCTAAGCATAGAATTGATGAAATCCAACAGTCTCAATTGCTGAATCAAAGTCAGTTGCCGTATTGACCGGATGATGGATTCCTGTAACTCGATATTACTCATTCTTCAATTACGTTTCTATTCTATGCAATTTACTGAAATTTTCAACGATTTGCTTTGGATCAGAGTTGCCTATTTTAATGCCGCCCCAATGGACAGGTGCACGCGCCGGTGCGACGCCTGGGAGCACTGGCCGTCATGCACATCGTTATAGCCAGTTTTCTTTCTTCTAATCAAGGTCAAATACGAACTTCAATGCCTCATCAATTTCCTGCATTTTCTTCTCCGATAATCTTCCGAGAATAGCGTCCAATCTAATTCGGTGGTCGATCGGGCGGGTTTGCAGACAATCGGCGACTGATTTTTTAGAAAGGCCATTTACAGAATCTGGTTCTATGGTTACATTTGTTATAATCCGTCCTTTCTTCGGAGACCACCCCGTGATAGGTACAACTTGAATTACTGGCACTCTTTGGTTATAGGCATCGTTAGTTACGATGATACAAGGCCTTATTTTCCCTGTTTCAGAGCCTTTGGTGGGATTAAGATTTACTGTTATGACCATTCCTCTATTAAGATTGCTCATATTACTCCCAATCTTCTATTGCTGAATTTGTCCAATCCTGCAAATCCTCATCCTTTTCATAAACCTCTGCGTAAAGATCGGCCGATTGAATTAGAGCATTCTGCTTTTCTAATTCCCTTTTTAACAATTCAAGAGCCCTTGAAATCAATTCACTCATACTATGAAAACCATGTTCAGCATAATTTTCAATGAATTGTGCCTCTGTTTCCTGGATCTGGATTTTCTGTTCAATCATTCTACTTAAGTTTTTCTTTTGAACTGCTTTTTCTATCCGCTAGTTCCATTTTTTTAATTGGCTATAACATCTTACTATCCGCACAAAAGTAGCGGATAGCCGGCAATGAGGCGCACCGGTTTGGGGCAGCCCCAACCGGTGCAATCTACGAGTTTTCCTAATGGGAGGCCACCCGCTCAACCGTGGCCGTGGCCGGGCCAGGCCGTACACCCCATGCGGCAAGCTCAATCCTTCAGCACCACGTCCCGCCTGCCCTGCCATACGCCTGCTGCATCCTTTTCCAGGCGAAGGATGTGGGAGGCATTGCCCTGCCGGTCCTGCTCGCGGATAAGCGGATCGCCGGCAAAGAGGGTGGAAGGTATCCAGTACTCGTCGAAGTCCGGGCCGGTCCGCGACATTTGCACGTGGGCGGGCACGTTACGGGGGGGATGGGGGGCCGGTTTAGCGGGTGGGAAAGGTAAGGACCCCGCACGGCTGGGCGGAACCCAGGGGGCCAGGAAG
>JAJDFU010000074.1:1826-4794 GCA_020528935.1 Saprospiraceae bacterium
ATAAACCACTCTGGGTATGGGTGTAGAGGCCATCAGGAGGATGTCGGCGGCCGGCGTCCGTCCGGCGGGCTGAAACACCCGGCCCGAGAGTGCCAGTGGCTCCCCGGGCTCCTCCGGACCGGCTATGCGGCCCTGCCCGTCGAGCGCCTTAGGAGCGTCCATGGCACCGCACCACTCGCAGGCGGGCAGGTCAGCGGATTGTTGTTGGGGCGTTTTTGCATCCGTAGGGCCGGAGCAGCCCCAAAGGGAAAGGGGAAAGAGGAGGGCGAAGAGGTGAAATTTCATTGGGCTTTATTGGTCAATGACCCGCTCTTTCCGCAAGGGATGCAAAAGCACAGGGGCTGCACGCAGCCCCTGCCTCCAATTCGTCCTCAATTCATACTCATCGGCACTTCCATGAGCAGCAGGCGGGCATCGGTATCCGCCCGGATCTCGATGCGGTCCGTATCCCAGATGCCGAAGCCGTCGCGGCGGTTGAGGGCCTGCCCGGCGATGGTCACCGCGCCATCCAGCACAAAGGCGTACACGCCATGGCCTGGTTTTTTAAGGGTATAGGTTTCCGCGTGGCCGGCATCCAGCTCGCCCAGGTGGAACCAGGCATCCTGATGGATCCATACCCCTTCGTCCTCCGGGTTTGGGGAGAGGATCTGGTGGAGCTGGTTCCTGAGCCGGCTTTTGTCCAGGCTGATCTGGTCGTAGCGGGGCTCCACGCCTTTCTTGTTGGGGAACAGCCAGATCTGCAGGAATTTCACTTCCCGGTCGCTGTTCTTATTGTACTCGCTGTGGAAAACCCCGGTACCGGCGCTCATCACCTGCACGTCGCCCTGCCGGATGACGGTGGTGTTGCCCATGCTGTCCTTGTGTTCCAGATCGCCCTCCAGCGGAATGGAGATGATCTCCATATTGTCGTGCGGGTGGGTGCCGAAGCCCCGGCCCGCGGCTACGCGGTCGTCGTTGAGCACGCGCAGCACGCCGAAGTTCATCCGCTCGGGATTGTAGTAGTTGGCGAAACTGAAGCTGTGGTGCGTATCCAGCCAGCCGTGGTTGGCATGGCCTCGGGTGTCGGCTTTATGCAGTACGGTTTTCATGGTCTTGATCTCGTGGTTTGGTAAATGATTGAAGCCCACCTGGTCCATCAGGCGATCGTAGGTGGAAGCAGCCGGCTTCGAACGGGAAACGGCTGCGCCCAGGGTGACGCCCGCAGCGCCCAGCAGGGCTTTTCGGAGAAAATGTTTGCGATTCATTAGACGGTAAACAGTTAGTTTTTCCAGTGTTCTCTGCAAAGTTGGGCAGAAAATCATCCTGATGAAATGGGAAAAAGGCAGATGGGTATGCGGAAAAGGCAGAACGTAGTGGGTATTGGAAAAGGTTTTCTATTTTTCTGATACGAAATTCGTCCATGCAATTTATGGCAAGGAAACCGGTATGCTTCGAATCACCCGTCAAATGCGCCGACGACTAATGGGAGAAGGGAACTTGCGCAAATACCTGCTCTATGCCACGGGCGAAGTCGTCCTCATCATCATTGGCATCTTCCTTGCCCTGCAGCTGAACAATTGCAATCAGGAGCGCAAAGACCGCAGGGTGGAGATCAATGCGTATCGCGAGATTCAGGACGACCTGGTCAAGACCCTGGCCGATGTAGAGAAAGATCGCCTGCGGCATCGCCGCCATCTGGACGATGCGGTTCGCCTGCGGGCTATGTTGTTCCAGTCCCAAAGCGACAATCGGCTCGATTCCATCGGCTTGCTGCTGAAAAGCACAGCCCGGGACTACCAGTTGTACCCGAAAGTGGCGGCTTTCGAAGCGCTCAAGTCCCGCGGCCTGGAGACCCTGACCCGGGACTCCCTGCGGCTGGCCATCACCGACCTCTATCAACTGGGCATCGATAATCTCACCTCCATCGGACGGGAAGAATCGGCGGTGCGCAATATGACCCGCATCATGGAACCTCACCTGGCCCGGCACCTGGTGCTCACGCCCCGGATCAGCCAGCGCGCCGTGCTGGCGCCCGAGCGAGATACCATTTCCTACTTTCAATACCAACTGCGCGACTACGACGCCATGCTTCAGGATGAAGGGCTGTTGAATGACCTGGAATCGGTCATCGAGATCCGGGTGTTCAAACTTCAGAAACACGACCGGCTGCAGGAGCGGATCCGGGCCACCCTCCGCGATATTGAGCGGGAACTGGAGCGGCTTACTTCCTGATCAGGCTTCCGACCGAAAGGAGGTGGGGGATTGGCCCGTACAGGTCTTGAAGAAGTGGCTGAAATACAGCGGATCCTCGAAGCCCAGCTCCAGCGCGATCTCTTTCACGCTTTTGGCCGAGTAGCGAAGCTCGCGCTTGGCGTTGAGCACGATCTTTTCCTGGATGACCTCCTTGGCCGTTTGCCCCAGCAGCGATTTCACCACCTGGTTGAGGTATTTGGGGGTGATGTGGAGCCGTTCGGCATAATCGGAGGTCTTGTGGAGGGTGCGAAAATGCCGCGTCACCAGTTCCTTGAAGTCGCGCAGGATGCGGTGGCCGCTGTCGTTGGGGTCCTGCTGCGGGCGCTGCAGCACGCATTCCTGGTTGCAGTACAGCAGGAACAGCTTGAGGTAGGCGCTGAGGGCGGCAATGCGGAAGGGCATGCCGGAGCGGAAGGTGTCTTCCATGAGAGGGAGGAGGGTGGAGAGCTTGTCCACCGCTTCCGGGCCGAGCTGCACGGGCGGCCGCTGCTCGAAAGAGTTGAACAGGTTGATCTCGCGGATGAAGTCCTCGCTGATGTGGTGGTGCTGCAGAAAGTCCGGACTAAAGGTGATCACCCAGCCCTGCGGGCGCGCTGCGGGCCGCCGCTGATGCACCTGGCCCGGGCTGTTGAAAAAGACCGCGTTTTCGGACAAGGGGTGGGTCTGGAAATCAATGAGTGGCCGGCCCGCCCCGGCCTGCACCCGGATGGCCGGGGAGTGGGGTGGCCGGTGGGGG
>JAJDFU010000102.1 GCA_020528935.1 Saprospiraceae bacterium
GGATAAAAGAGTGTTCGCCTTCAAGTTCATCACCCGCGACAGCCTGGAAGAGAAGATCCTGCGCCTGCAGGAGCGGAAAACCCAACTGGCCGAAGATATTCTCGAACGGAGCCGGCGGCCGGTCTTTTCCAGGGAAGAACTGGAATACCTGCTCGCCTGATCCCTTCCGGACGGAAAACCGAAAGAATAGCGAGATCGGTACAAGGCCTGCTCAGGAGCCTTCCACCCGGCCGGACGAGGCAGAGGTCCATTGGGTTCTTGATATTAAAACGTTCCCGGAACGAAGCCCCGATCGGGCCCGGCGAACACAAGTTGCTCCTCGAACCGTATTTTTCCTGAATTTTTGGGCTTAATTTTGCAAAAAATTCCTTCGTTTTTCTACACTTCAAAATCCATAGCTATGCGACTTTTCAAATTTGTACTCAGCCTGCTTGTCCTGGTCAGCTTGTCGACTCTGGCCCGGGGACAGGCCTTCATTTCAGCCGGCCCGGGCCATACGGCCGGCCTCAGCGAGGCCATCTGGGCGCGCGGCGGATACCAGTTCACCGAAAACTGGCGCGCCGCCGGCACCTTTGCCTTTTTTCTGGACCCCTTCGATAACACTTCCTTTTTCGAACTGAGTTTCGACGCACACTACATTTTTCCCGTCAGCGAAAACTTTCAGGCGTATCCCTTGGCCGGCATCAATCTGCTCTTCCAAACTGTCGATGAGGGAGACGGAGATACGGACTTCGGCGTGAATGCCGGCCTGGGCAGTGAGTTCCTGATTAACGATCAGATGAGCATTCCCGCCGAGGTTCGATTCGTGATGGGCGAAGTGGACCGCATCTGGATCGGCCTGGGTTTTCAATACCTGTTCGGACCCCGGCCCTGATGGCCGAAAAGCCAACGGGCCGAAAAGTGGATTTCGGACTCGCAGGGCATGGAAAAAGATATTTTTTTTCATGCCGGTTTGCCGCAAGGTAGAGTTTTATATATTTGGCCAAGTTTATCATTTTTAAAACCCTTTGTGATGAAAAAACTGCTACTTATCGCGGCGATCGCGACGTTCTTTGCCGGCTGTGCGGTAGGCCCGCTTCCGGGTGTCATTTACACAGGAGCTGACTACGGTCTTGATGCTACTGCCAATACGGTAGGATCCAAGGTCGGAACGGCTCAAGCTCAAGCCATTCTGGGCATTGTAGCCACCGGAGATGCCTCCATTAACACTGCTGCCAAAAAGGCCGGCATCTCCCGTATTTCTCACGTGGACTACAAGGTGAAAAATATCATCGGCGTTTACATTACCTACGAAATCTACGTTTACGGCGAATAATCAACCGTTGCGTAACACCTGAACAGTAGAGGAGCTTTGCCCCGGCGAGGCTCCTCTTTCTCTTCCACGGCCATTCAATGCGCCTGGTAGAAAATGCCTACCTTCCATCCCGGAACAAATTTCGGTTTGATGAAACTCCAACTGCTTTTTTTTCTAATGTGCTTTTCCGGTATGATGGCCACTGCGCAGTCGACGGATAAATACATGAAGGTACTCTATCGAGACAGTGTGAACCTGTATTTCATAAAACCTCTGGATTTCAAACCGGAAAACACCAAGCTTCAGCTGGAAGCGGATTTTACCTACAACGATTATAGCTATCCATCGGCCCTGGACAGCACCGTCGTAATGAACTTCACCCTGCAAAGCAAAAGTCCGATCCGGGAGCTCGAATCCGTGCACCTTGGCAACCAGGATTTCAGTACTCCCGGCGAGCAGGTCGAGTTATTTTTCATCGAACAACAAAAAGGGGACTGGCACAGCCGGTTCAGTCTTTCCATGCCGTATGGCCAGTTCAAGGCCTTGCTCGAACAAGGGGAGGAGATGCCCGTTGTGATCCATACCGCAACCGAATCATACCGCTTTACCGGGCATAAAGATTGGGCGAAGATGTCGGCTGCCTGTTTAAGTGTTTTTCCCTGATCATGGATGCCCAATTCTACAGCAGTGTAGAGTGGCGGTGCTTTGGCTCCGGCGAGTTGCCCCGCGCCTTGGTCGGTTTGTGGACCCAGATGCAGGCCCGCCGGGAACCTGCCCGCACCGATACCTATTTGCTGTTTCCCCACGCGCGTACGGTGGGCGTAAAAAAACGAGAGGGCAAACTGGAAGTAAAGGCTTTAATTCAGCCGAAAGAGCGGGCTTTCCGTCTGTCGGCCTTTCCGGATGAGCAACATCTGGAATCCTGGGAAAAATGGTCGCTGGAGCAAGTGCATTTGGAGCCTTTGCTGGACCAATGGGCAAGCGCTCGGCCGCGCCAGTGGCTCGGGGTCGAGAAGCGCCGTTGGCTTTTTTACCTCTCCGCCGAAGAGGACGGGCCGGCCAGGGTACAGTGCGAGCTGTCGGAGCTGGAGGTGGAGAAGCAAGTCCATTGGTCGTTGAGCCTGGAAGCCTTTCCCCTTGGCCCCGATGCCTTTCAGGCTGCCCTTCGGGCTGCCCGGCTTGTCGTAGAGCCCGCACTGCAGAGGCTGCCGGCTTCCCTGACCGCAGCGCTTCACATCATGTCTTACCCGCATTGGTTGAGCCATTGGCAGATTGAGAAGTAGGGCCAGCTCTCCGCCCTCTCTACCAGGGGATGACCTTCCGGTCCCGGAAAAACATTCCGCTGGGGGCCTCCTGCGCGGTGGCCAGCCAAACGGCCGTCTCAGCTCCTTGGGCCGGGCTGCGCGGGGCGCTCCGGCCGCCCATTTCCGTACGTACCCAGCCCGGGCACATGGAAAAAACCCGTATTCCGAAGGGCCGGAGGTCCTCGGCCATGACGGCCGTGAGCCCGTTGAGGGCCGTTTTGGACAGGCGGTACGCTGCCCAGCCGCTACCCATGCTGCTGAGGGCTCCCATTCCACTGCTCAGGTGAATGATGCGCGCATTCGCCGATCGTTTCAGCCGGGGCAACAACACCTGGCTCAGCTGCAGCGGTCCCAGCACGTTCGTTTGCAGGGTTTTATCCATGCTTACCAGGTCTACCCGGCTGGTATCGCCGCTGTCCGGCATGACGGCCGCATTGTGAACCAGTACATCCAAGCGACCGGAGAAGGGCAGCCGGTCGGGTAGGGTAGCGATGCTCTGCCGGTCCTGCAGGTCCAGCGCAAGGAAAGAAACGGTAAGTCCCTTTTCCTGCAGGGCGAGCCGGGCAACTTCTCCCTTCTCCGGATCGCGGCTGGTGCCGGTCACCTGAAAGCCGGCCCGGGCCAGCTGGCGCGCGATTTCCAGTCCGATGCCGCGGTTGGCACCGGTTACCAGAGCAGTTCGTATCGTCATGGCGTTCGGGTTTTTACCGGGGTACAAATCCTATCGGTCAAAGTTGTATATTTTGCCCAAATCCCATCCGTACATGAGCGTGGACATCCGACCCTTTGAAAAGATCCTGGTAGCTAACCGGGGCGAGATCGCCATTCGCATTTTGCGTGCCGCCAGCGAGCTCAAGCTCCGCACCGTGGCTATTTACACTTGGGAGGACCGCTATTCCCTGCACCGCTACAAGGCCGATGAGGCCTACCAGGTGGGGGGAGAGCGCGATCCCCTAAAACCCTATCTGGACATCGAAGAGATCTTGCGGGTAGCTAAACGCAATGGGGTGGAAGCCATTCATCCGGGTTATGGTTTTTTGTCGGAAAACGTAGAGTTCGCGCGTCGTTGCCGCGAGGAAGGGGTGGTTTTCGTAGGTCCTAGTCCGGAGACGATGGAGCGGCTAGGCAACAAAGTAGCTGCCAAAACCCTGGCGCGCGAACTCGACATTCCACTCATCGAAGACAGCAAGGAACCGCTGCGCACCGTGGAGGTCGCCCTGCAGGAAGCCAAACGGATCGGCTACCCGGTCATCCTGAAAGCCGCCTCCGGAGGCGGCGGGCGGGGTATGCGGGTGGTGCGCAGCGACGATCAGCTGCGGGCTGCCTTGCCCGAGGCGCAGAGCGAGGCTGGCAAGGCATTTGGGGATGAGACGGTTTTTCTGGAGAAATTCATCGAAAACCCCAAGCATATCGAGGTGCAGATCCTGGGCGATCGATACGGCAAGATGGTCCACCTGTTCGAGCGCGACTGTTCGGTACAGCGCCGCTTTCAGAAGGTCGTCGAGGTCGCACCCTGCCCCTCGATCCGGCCCGATACCAGGGAAAAACTGTACCAATACGCTCTTCGGCTGTGCCGCGAGGTCGACTACAGCCATGCCGGCACCGTGGAGTTTTTGGTAGATGCCGAGGAGCAGGTGTACTTCATCGAGGTCAATCCCCGCATCCAGGTCGAACACACCATCACCGAGGAGATAACGGGCATCGATATCGTGCGCAGCCAGTTTTTGATCGCCATGGGCTACCCCATGGACGACCCCCGCTTGCGCATCGGTAGCCAGAGCGATGTACAGCTGTCCGGCTACGCCATTCAGTGTCGCATTACGACGGAAGACCCCGCCAACGACTTCAAGCCGGACTACGGCACCCTGCTCGCCTACCGCAGCGCCAGCGGCATGGGCATTCGCCTCGATGCCGGCAGTGCCTTTCCCGGGGCTGTGATCTCTCCGTTTTTCGACAGCATGCTGGTAAAGGTCACTGCCTGGGGGCGCACCCTGCCCGGTGCAGCGCAGCGCCTGCACCGCGCCCTGCGCGAGTTTCGCATCCGCGGGGTGAAGACCAACATCGGCTTCCTACTCCATCTCTTGCAGCATCCTACGTTTCAGCAGGGTCTGGCTACGGTGGGTTTCATTCAGGCCCATCCCGAACTGCTGGAGCCGCCCCGCTGGCGCGACCGCGGTACCAAAATGCTGCGCTACCTCGCCGAGGTGATCGTCAACGGTCATCCGGATGTAAAAAACCGGGATACCCAGCGGTCGTTTCGCGAGCCCGTGGTGCCGCCATTCGATCTTTCTGCTCCCTATCCGAAGGGTTCCAAAGACCGCCTGCAGGAACTGGGGCCGGAGGGCTTTGCCCGGTGGCTGAAGGAGCAGCCCGCCATACAATACACCGATACCACCTTCCGCGACGCCCATCAGTCCCTGCTGGCCACGCGCATGCGCACCCGCGATATGTTGCAGGTGGCCGAATCCTTTGCCCGCCATCACGGGGGCGATGTGTTCTCCATGGAAGTGTGGGGCGGCGCCACCTTCGACGTAGCCCTGCGCTTTCTGAAGGAATGCCCCTGGGAGCGACTGCGCCTGCTCCGCGAGGCCATGCCCAACATCTGTCTGCAGATGCTGTTGCGCGGCTCCAACGCTGTGGGATATACCGCCTACCCGGACAACCTGATCGAGAAGTTTGTGGAGCAGGCTGCTGAAACGGGTATCGACATTTTCCGCATTTTCGATTCCCTCAACTGGGTAGAAGCCATGCGCACCAGCATTCGCACTGTGCGCGAGCGCACCCGGTCGGTGGCCGAGGCCTGCCTGTGCTATACCGGCGACATTTCCGATCCCGGGCGCAGCAAGTTCGACCTGGACTACTATCTGGAACTGGCCCGTCAGCTGGAAGGCGAGGGGGCTCACATCATCGCCATCAAGGACATGGCCGGCCTGCTCAAGCCGCAGGCCGCCGAAATGCTGATCGAAGGCCTGAAGCGCACCGTGTCTGTGCCCATCCACCTGCATACCCACGATACCTCCTCTATCCAGGCGGCCACGTACATGCGAGCGATTGAGGCCGGTGTGGATGTGGTGGATGTCGCCATCAGCTCCATGTCCGGCCTGACCTCCCAGCCCAGTTTCAATTCGGTAGTGGCCATGCTCCAAGGCCATGCCCGCGAGAACGAGCTGGATCTGCAGCAACTCAATCCGTTTTCCCACTATTGGGAGGCCGTGCGCGAATACTATTACCCTTTCGAAACGGAACTCCGGGCCGGTACCGCCGAAGTGTACGAGCACGAGATTCCCGGTGGTCAATACTCCAACCTGCGTCCTCAGGCCCGGGCCCTGGGCCTGGAAGATCAATTCGAGACCATCAAAAAAAACTATCGCCTGGCCAATCAGCTGCTGGGCGACCTCATCAAGGTGACCCCTTCCTCCAAGGTGGTGGGCGACCTGGCCATGTTTATGACCTCCAACCGGCTCACGGCCGAAGAGGTGCTGGAGCGCGGCCGGGACCTCTCCTTCCCGGACAGCGTAAAGGCCCTGATGCGCGGCGATCTGGGGCAGATCAAGGGGGGATTCCCCCGGCGCATGCAGGAGCTGGTGCTCAAAGGAGAGGAGCCCTATACCGACCGGCCCAATGCCCACCTGGCCCCCGTGGACTTCGAGAGCGAACTGCCCGCCTTCCGGGAGGAGTTCGGCGAACTACTGAGCCTGAACGACTTTTTGTCGTTCAAGCTGTACCCCAAGGTGTTCCGGGCTTATCGCGACCATTTTGAGCGCTTCGGCGAAGTGCGCAACCTGCCAACGCCTGCTTTCTTTTTCGGGCTGGAGCCCAACCAGGAGATCATGGTTGAACTGGATCGGGGAAAAAACGTACTGGTGCAATACCTCAATACAACCGAACCGGATGAGCAGGGTACCCGCCTGGTGTTCTTTCAACTCAATGGGCAGACCCGATCCATCCCTGTGCAGGATGCCAGCCTCACGGCCCAGATCAAGCGCAATAAGAAGGTGGAGAAGGAAAGCGAGATCGGCTCCCCCCTGCAGGGCAACCTGTCTCGCATCCTCGTAGAAGCCGGGCAAGAGGTGCAGGCCAACGATCCGCTGTTCATCATTGAGGCCATGAAAATGGAGAGCACAATCACGGCCCCCCGAACAGGCCGGGTGGGTAAGATCGTCCTGGAGGAAAAGACCCTGGTCGAGCAGGACGACGTGGTCCTGGAACTGGAAAAAATATGACAAAAATCACTGTGGCATCCCGGCCTATGCCTCCGGCGGATCGTGGGCAGGCCCAAAATAAAGTGCTACCTTGGCAGCCGAAAATCGCGAGGAAGCAGCCCTGGCGGTGAGCTTCCATTCGCTCGTTCTGTAATCCTTGACCAAAGACGCAAACCGATGTTGAAATTCGGAATCAAAAATCCACGAGCCAACCTTCAAGATTTAGGAATTACGGGAGTACAGCAGGAATACTGGAATTTGAGTCCGGAAGAACTCGCCGAGGAAACCATCAAGCGGAGCCAGGGGGTGCTGGCCGATACCGGTGCGCTGGCCGTGAGTACGGGCAAATTTACCGGACGCTCTCCCAAAGATCGCTTCATCGTGCGCGATGAGGTGACCGAAAACCGCGTTGACTGGGGCCCTGTCAATATTCCTTTTGATCCGGATAAATTCGACGCCCTGTACAAGAAGATTACTGCGTATTTCAGCGGTAAAGATGCGTTCGTGCGCGACGCCTACGTATGTGCCGACCCCAAGTACCGCGTCAACATACGCCTGGTGGCCGAGTATCCCTGGAGCAGCGCCTTTGGGTACAATATGTTTCTGCGGCCGGAAGAGGACGAACTTCGCTCCTTCGATCCCGACTGGGTGGTCGTCTGTGCGCCCGGTTTTGAGGCCGAACCCGATGTGGACGGCACGCGCCAGCCCAACTTTTCCATCCTCAATTTTTCCAAAAAGATCGCTATCGTAGGGGGCTCCGGCTACACGGGCGAGATCAAGAAAGGCGTCTTTTCGTCCCTCAACTTCATTCTGCCTACCGAGCACGAAGTACTGGCTATGCACTGTTCGGCCAATCAGGGCCCGGAAGGCGATGTGGCTATCTTTTTCGGACTTTCCGGAACGGGTAAAACTACGCTCTCGGCGGATCCGGAGCGGGCCCTGATCGGCGACGACGAGCACGGTTGGTCCTCCGAAGGGGTCTTCAACTTCGAGGGTGGATGCTACGCCAAAACCATCAACCTCAGCGAGGAGAGTGAACCGGAAATTTACCGGGCCATCAAGCACGGCGCCATCCTGGAGAACATCAAGTTTCACGAGAACACCCGCAAGGTAGACTTTGCCAACAAGGAAATCACGGAGAATACCCGGGTGTCGTATCCCATTTATCACATCGAGAATGCGCTGATCCCTTCGGTAGGGGATCATCCCAGGAATATCTTTTTCCTGACCGCCGATGCCTTCGGTGTACTGCCGCCCATTTCCAGGCTCTCCAAGGAACAGGCCATGTATTACTTCATCTCCGGCTACACGGCCAAAGTGGCCGGTACGGAGGCCGGCGTGGTGGATCCCGAGGCCACCTTCTCGGCCTGTTTCGGGTCGCCTTTCATGCTGCTGCACCCCACGGAGTATGCCGATATGCTGGGACAGAAAATAGAGGAGTTCAACGCGAATGTATGGCTGGTCAATACGGGCTGGACGGGCGGCGGCTTCGGCCTGGGCAGCCGCATCAAGCTGCGATACACCCGGGCCATGATCCACGCCGCCCTGCGCGGGCATCTGGATGACGTACCCTATGAGACGCACGAAGTTTTTGGCCTCCGTATGCCCACTACCTGCCCGGATGTGCCGGATGAGATCCTCAATCCGCGCAATACCTGGGAAGACAAGCAAGCATATGATGCCAAGGCGCAGGGCCTGGCTGCCTCCTTCAAGGCGAATTTTGAAACCTTCGCCGACAAGGCCAGTAAAGGAGTGATCGAAGCCGGCCCCAAAACGATGGCTACGAATTGATGCCCGGAGCAACGACCGGTCTTCCCGATCGAAAAGCCCTTTGAAACGAAGGGCTTTTCGCTTTTCCGGCCGGCTGAATGACATTTTTATACGGTATTATGATTTTCCAACCCATAAAGCGAATACTTTATTGAGTTTTGTGTTTTTTTGAAATTCAATTCGAAATAAGACCCATGAAAAAAGCTCTTGTCTTACTGCTCTGCATCTTCGGTGTGTATTGGACATGGGGTCAGCCGGCCTACTGGACGCTGAGTCCCGAACGCACGCCTGCTGAAAGTACCATCCAACCCGCACAGTACACCGGATTTTTTCTCGATCGGCCCGTCCTGGAAGACCTGCTCGGCAGCGCTCCGGAAGAATCGCAGCGCGAAAGGGCCCTGCGCCTTCGCCTGCCGCATCCGTCGGGTCAGGAGGTGACGGCCCTGTTGTGGAGGGTGCCGGTGCTTTCCCCCCGCCTATCAGCCCGCTATCCCGGCATCCGGACCTATGCCGGGCATCTGGCCGGCGATCCGGCCGCCCCGGTCCGGCTCGATCTCACCCCGCGGGGCTTCCACGTCATGGTGCTGGCCCCGGGAGGCAGCTGGTTTGTCGATCCGGTCGAGCCCTCGCCGGACGCCCTGCACATGGCCTACTTTAAGCGCCATCTGCCCCTTCCCGATCCCGAACACTTTCGCTGTGCTGTGGAAGGGAAGCCCATCACTGCTCCTTCGGCCCGCGGCCCGCTACCCATAGGTGACGAACTCCGGGTGTATCGCCTGGCCGTTTCCGCCACCGGGGAATACACCCAGTACCACGGCGGTACGGTACAGGGCGCACTGGCCGCCATTGCCACGACCATGAATCGCGTCAACGGCGTGTACGAGCGGGACGTTGCGGTGCGCATGGTCCTGGTGGACAACAACGATCAGATCATCTTTACCGATCCGGCTACGGACCCCTTTACCACCAATGAGATCAATCAGAACCAGGGGGTGGTGGACAATCGCATCGGGAGCGAGAATTACGACATCGGCCACGTATTCGATCGCGGCGGCGGCGGCGTGGCTTCCCTGCGCTCCGTGTGTACTTCCGATCGCAAGGCCCGCGGCTATACCTCCCTGCAGATTCCGGAGGGCGACCCTTTCGACATCGACTATGTCGCCCATGAAATCGGACACCAGTTTGGCGCCAACCACACCCAGAACAATCCCTGCAACCGGGTGCCGGATGCGGCCTTCGAGCCGGGCAGCGCTTCCACCATCATGGGCTACGCGGGAATCTGCCCGCCCAACCTGCAAAACAACAGCGACGATCATTTCCACGTGCACTCCATCCAGGAAATGATTGAATTCTCCGTCCTGGGCTTCGGCAACAGCTGCCCCCAGATCCAATCTACCGGAAATTCGGCCCCCCAGGTGGAGCCGGGTTTGTCCGGACTGACCGTTCCCATCGAAACCCCGTTTGAACTGCTGGGCTCCGCCACCGATGCCGAAGGCGATTCCCTTACCTACTGTTGGGAGCAATACGACCTGGGCCCCGCCGGGCCGCCCAACAGCCCCATCGGCAATGCGCCCATTTTCCGGTCCTTCAAACCTACACCCGATTCCTTCCGGGTATTTCCGCGCATGCAGTCGCTGCTGACGGGCATAAGTACCATTGGGGAGCTCCTCCCCAACTACAGCCGGGACCTGACCTTCCGGCTTACAGTGCGCGACAATCGCGGTGGGCTGGACTGGGAAGAGGTCTTTTTCCAGGCTTCGGATGCCGCCGGGCCGTTCACCGTCACCTCCCAGGCCTCACCTACCGACTGGCAGGGCGGGCACTTCGCCTATGTCCGCTGGGATATAGCCGGTACCGACGAAGCGCCCATCGCAGCCGATTCCGTATCCATATTCCTGTCGCTGGACGGGGGCTTTACCTTCCCCCTTCGGTTGGTCGAAAAAACGCCCAACGACGGCAGCCATCTCATTCGCATACCCGAAACGGCGGAAGGACGTCCGGCCCGGGTGAAGGTCAAGGGTTACCAGCATGTGTTCTTCAACATCAACGAGGCGGAAATCACGCTCTCGCCATCGGCGGAGGCCGGCTTTGCCGCCGCGGTGGACACCACGGCCGTTACGCGGGTTTGCGGACAGGACGAGGCCACCCTGCCCGTGTATTTCAGCACCTTTGGAGGCTTCTCGGAAACGGTAGCCTTCGATGTGGAAGGCTTGCCCGATGAGGTGACGGCTGTTCCACAGCCCATGTCTGCCAACAGCAGCGATACTATTCTGCTTTCGCTGGCCGGCCTCCAGCGTATTCAGCAAGACCAGCTCACCTTTGAGGTGGTGTGTTCCTCTGCCGATACGGCGATAGTCCTGCCGATCCGCCTGGAGATATTCGAGCCGGTGGGTGACCCTTCCCTGCTGAGCCCGGCCGATGGAGCCATTGAGGTGTCTACACTGACGCAACTGGCCTGGGAGCCGGCCGATAATGCGGTAAGCTATCGGCTCGTGCTCGCCGAAAACCCAGACTTGGAGGACCCCGTCCTGGAGTTGGAGGGCGTTGACGGCACTTCCCTCGACCTGCAGGGTCGCTTGCAGCCCGGGCGAACGTACTACTGGCAGGTCGCCGGCGAAAACCCCGCCTGCGGAGCGGGCCAGCCGGCCAGCGGCAGCTTTACTACCGAAAGCCATATTTGCAGGCGTTTCGATGCCGAAGATGTACCGCTGTTATTCAGCGCGGACACCGATCAGATTGCGTCCACCGTAGACGTGGAGACCGACAGCCTACTCGTCCGGGATGTTAACCTACTGGGTTTGGAAGGATTCTATACCCCCAGTCTGGACGAATTGAACTTTCTGTTGCGCGGCCCCGACAGCACGGAAGTACAACTGCTTCGTCCGGAATGCCAGCAAGCGGGGGTGTTCTCATTCAGCCTGGATGAGGAGGCCCGTCTGCTGGGGTCGGCCTGCCCGCTGGATGACGAGCAGGTTTTGCGCCCCGAGGAGTCGCTGCATGTTTTTGACGGCCAGAATGCACAGGGTTCCTGGACGCTCATCATCCAGGACGACGGCCAGGCCGGCGGCCTGCGAGCCTGGACCCTGGAGATCTGCGTAGCGGACCGCATCAGCAGTACGGCGGAGCTCGATCCCCCGGCCGAAAGTTCGTTTTCCGTTTTCCCGAACCCGGTGCATTCCGAGCTCCAACTCCGGGTACAATTGCAGGAGGAAGCCCGGCTGTACTTCGGCTTGCTCGATGCGCTGGGCCGCGAGGTCCGCCGGCTGGAGTTGGGGCACTGGGCAGCCGGCTTGCACCAGTGGACGCTGGATGTGAGCGGCTTGCCACCGGGCATGTACTGGGCCCGGTGCTACGATGCCGAAGGCAAGATCGCGAAAGCCAAAGCAGTCCGCATCGCACGGCCCTGATAATACGTTTTCAAGGATGAATTGACCTTTTTCGGTTGGCATTTTTCCTTGAAACCCTGGTAATACCGCCATCAAAGCCGTTTGGGCGCACCCAAACCGCTTCACGCGCGTACCTGCTCGACTCGAAGGGGGCGGGAGCTCCCAAACCCCTTCTTCCTCGTCGGCATAAGGAGCTAACCCGAATTATTCACGGTAATCCGTGAATAATGACGATAAGTGGCTGAAAACAAGCTTTTTTTCAGCCACTTATGT
>JAJDFU010000184.1 GCA_020528935.1 Saprospiraceae bacterium
GTCCGCTTCGTCCCAGATGTGGTAGTCGCGATAGGCAAAGGCCTTTTCGAAGCCGGTGGGCCGGGTCAGTATCCGCACGCGCTCGCCTAGTTCGGGATACCTGTGTACCTGGGTATGTTGGCGCATAAGCACCCAGGCCAGGTGGTGGGGCTCCAGATCCCAGACGGAGAGCTGCAGCCGGATCACGTTCTGCATGGCGGCTTCGTGCAGCAGCTTGAGCAGAGCGGGCAGGGTGGCCTGTTTGCGGTGGTCGATCTCGTAGGCCCGGATAGTGAAGTGGTCCTCGAAGCCCAGTTCGTTGCGGTGCATGAGCAGGTGGTTTGCGGGTAAAATTAAGCGCTGCGGGGTAAACCCGGGCGGCCCTGGCCCGGAACGGCTTCGTCTGGAATTTTGCCCGGCTATTTTATTCAAATCCAGGCTTGTAAAATGACAGAAAAAAGTCCTACCTTTGCAATCGCTTTTGAAGGAGCGGGCCGGATTTTCGTTGAAATCCGGCTGGAATGAATTTGTAAACGCAACTGGAATATGCCAACGATCAACCAGCTGGTGCGCAAAGGCAGAAAAAAGATCGTGACGAAGAGCAAGTCGCGGGCTTTGGACGCTTGTCCGCAGAAGCGCGGCGTGTGCACGCGGGTGTACACCACCACGCCCAAGAAGCCCAATTCCGCCCTGCGCAAGGTAGCTAAGGTGCGCCTCACCAACGGCATTGAAGTGATCTGCTATATCCCCGGCGAGGGGCACAATCTGCAGGAGCACTCCATCGTACTGGTGCGCGGCGGCCGGGTGAAAGACTTGCCCGGTGTGCGATACACCATCGTTCGGGGCGCCTTGGATACGGCCGGTGTAGAAGGCCGCAAGCAGGCTCGCTCGCGTTACGGTGCCAAACGGCCGAAGTAAATCCTTTATGTTTCTTCTCCGGTATACCGGACGAAACCGCTAATGCAAGACCATGAGGAAAAGAAAACCAAAACTACGGATAACCCCTCCCGATCCCCGATTCGGCGACCCGCTCGTCACTCAGTTCGTCAACAACCTGATGTGGCGGGGCAAGAAGGGAGCTGCCTATAAGATCTTTTACGATGCCATGGATATCGTAAAAGAGCGGGTGTCGGACGAAGAGGAGCACGCCGTCTGGAAGAAGGCGCTGAACAACGTCATGCCGCAGGTGGAAGTGCGCAGTCGCCGCATTGGTGGAGCGACTTTTCAGATCCCCACGGAGATCCGGGCCAAGCGCAAGGTGTCCATCGGCATGAAGTGGATGATCAAGTTTGCCCGCCAGCGCAGCGGTAAAGGCATGGCCGAAAAGCTGGCCGCCGAGATCATCGCTGCCAGCAAGGGCGAAGGCGCTGCTGTGAAACGCAAGGAAGATACGCACCGGATGGCGGAATCCAACCGCGCCTTTGCACACTTCCGGGTGTAAGCTGCGAAACCATAACCATTAATATTTAAATCTCCGAAGGAGAAACTACATGGCAAAGGATCTGAAGTACACGCGAAATATCGGCATTGCGGCCCACATCGATGCCGGTAAGACGACCACTACCGAGCGCATTCTGTACTACACCGGAATAAGCCACAAGATCGGTGAGGTACACGAGGGCGCGGCTACCATGGACTGGATGGAACAGGAGCAGGAGCGGGGTATTACCATTACCTCGGCTGCGACCAAAACCTCCTGGAAATGGAAAGACCAGGAATACGCCGTCAACATCATCGACACCCCGGGCCACGTGGACTTCACCGTGGAGGTGAACCGTTCCCTGCGCGTGCTCGACGGCCTGGTGTTCCTGTTTTGTGCCGTGAGTGGTGTGGAGCCCCAGTCCGAAACCAACTGGCGCCTGGCCGATAATTACAACGTGCCGCGCATCGGTTTCGTCAACAAGATGGACCGCTCGGGGGCCGATTTCTTTGCCGTGGTCAACGATGTGCGCGAGAAGCTGGGCGCCAATGCCATTCCCCTGCAGGTGCCCATCGGTGCGGAAGAGCGCTTCAAGGGCGTGGTAGACCTCATCTCCAACGAGGCCATCATCTGGAATGAAGAGGATATGGGGATGACCTTCGAGGTAGTGCCCATACCGGAAGAGGTGCAGGAAGCCGTGGATGAGAATCGCGAGAAGCTCCTCGAAGCCATTGCCGAATACGACGAGTCCCTGATGGAGAAGTTTTTCGAGGATCCCGACAGCATCACCCGCGAAGAAATGGAGGGGGCCGTCCGCGAAGCCGTGATCGACGGCAAGTTCATTCCCATGATGTGTGGATCGGCCTTCAAGAACAAGGGCGTTCAGGCCGTACTGGATGCCGTTTGCGCCTTTCTGCCTTCTCCGCTGGACGTGGAGGCCATTCAGGGCACCAACCCCAAGACGGGCGAAGAGGAGAAGCGCAAGCCCACGGTAGAGGATCCTTTCGCCGCCCTGGCTTTCAAGATCGCCACCGATCCCTTCGTGGGTCGCCTGGCTTTCATGCGCGTGTATTCCGGCGCTCTGGACGCCGGCTCTTACGTGCTGAATACCCGCTCGGACAACAAGGAGCGCATTTCGCGCATCTACCAGATGCACGCCAAGCAACAGAACGCCATCGAACGGGTGGAGGCCGGCGACATTGCCGCCGCTGTCGGTTTCAAGGACATACGCACCGGCGATACCCTCTGTGATCTGAAAAATCCCATCGTGCTGGAAAGCATGGTCTTTCCCGAACCGGTGATCGGTATTGCCATTGAGCCCAAATCGCAGAAGGATCTCGACAAGTTGGGCATGGCCCTGGCCAAACTGGCTGAGGAGGATCCCACCTTCCGCGTGCGCTACGACGAGGATACCAATCAGACCGTGATCAGCGGTATGGGGGAATTGCACCTGGAGATCATCGTGGATCGCCTCAAGCGCGAGTTCAAGGTGGAAGCCAACCAGGGGCAGCCTCAGGTAAATTACAAGGAAGCCCTGACCCGGACGGTCAGCCACCGCGAGCGCCTCAAGAAGCAAACCGGCGGTGCCGGTCTGTTCGCCGACATGGAATTTGAGCTCGGTCCTGCGGATCAGGAGTTTCTGGAAAGTGACGAGTTCAAGAACGGCAAGGAAAAGATGCAGTTCCAGTGGGATATCGTCGGGGGTTCGATCGACAAGAACTTCACCAAGCCCATCAAGGACGGTTTTCTGGCCATGATGGAAAACGGCATTCTTGCCGGTTACAGCCTGGACAGCATGAAAGTGCGCGTGTACGACGGCTCCATGCACCCGGTGGACTCCAAGCCCGTGGCTTTCGAGCTTTGCGCCAAGGACGGCTTCCGCGCGGCGGCGCCCAAGGCTAAGCCCGTGATCCTGGAACCCATCATGAAGCTGGAGATCATCACGCCGGAAGAGTACGTGGGGGCCGTGGTCGGCGACCTCAACCGCCGGCGCGGATTGCCCAAAGGACAAGAACCCAAAGGCGGTGCGGTAGCCATCTCGGCTGAGGTACCCCTTTCCGAAATGTTTGGATACGTAACCACCCTTCGCACCATTACTTCGGGCCGGGCCAATTCCAGTATGGAATTTTCCCACTATGCCGAAGCTCCGGCGAACATCGCCAAGGAGATCATCGAAAAAGCGAAGGGGGAAGTCAACGTTTAGCAAAGACCACTATGCGGGCCGTGGCCAGGCCCTGAAATGCAGGGCCCGGCCGCCGCTCGATTTTAATCGTTTGAAATCGTTTGATCAGGCATGAATCAAAAAATTCGAATCAAGCTCCGCTCGTACGACCACAACCTGGTCGATAAATCGACGGAGAAAATCGTTAAGACGGTACGCAATAGCGGTGCTGTTGTAACGGGTCCGATTCCGCTGCCCACTGAAAAAGAGATCTTCACCGTGCTCCGTTCTCCGCACGTCAACAAGAAATCTCGTGAGCAGTTCCAGCTTCGCACCCACAAGCGTCTTATCGAAATCTATACGCCCACCCAAAAGACGGTAGATGCCCTGTCTAAATTGGAACTGCCAAGTGGGGTGGACATTCAGGTTAAGTTGACGTAGTCTGCTTTTACCTACACGGATTTAGCAATTTGTTGGCCTGTTTTCTTCTGCCGGTACAGGCAAAGGGAAAGACTGCCGGGCGGAGGGTGCTTTCGGGCGCCCGACATTCCGGCTTAGGACCCTGCCCGTTGGTGTGCGCATGCCGCCTGACGGGCAAAAAAGGTTTAAAACCATAGATCTGATGAACGGACTTATTGGTAAGAAAATCGGAATGACCAGTGTGTTTGACCCCACGGGAAAGAACGTGGCCTGTACGGTCATTGAGGCCGGGCCTTGTGTGGTCACGCAGGTGAAGACGCCCGAACAGCACGGATATGCCTCCTTGCAGCTGGGATTTGGCGAGGCCAAAGCCAAGAATACGAGCCAGGCCCAGATGGGCCATTTCGAAAAGGCCAAGACGGGACCCAAACATCGCCTGGTGGAATTCCGCGATTTTGACATCGTAGAAAAAGCCCTGGGCGACCTCATCACCGTAGACGAGGTTTTCGCCGAAGGCGATTTCGTCAGTGCAGTCGGCACCTCCAAAGGCAAGGGCTTTCAGGGGGTGGTGACGCGGCACGGATTTTCCCGGGTGCACGACGCTACCCACGGCCCGCACAACCGCCAGCGCGCGCCGGGCACCATCCGCGCTGCCGCCTTCCCCTCCAAGGTGATGCAGGGCGTGCGCATGCCAGGCCAACCGCGCACTCGCCACGTGACGATCAAAAAACTGACGGTGCACAGGCACATCCCGCAGCACACACCACAACCGCACACA
>JAJDFU010000486.1 GCA_020528935.1 Saprospiraceae bacterium
CCAAACCTTTCTGATAGCGGTATAGTTGCGTAAATTCATGCATAATCCGGGCTAATCGCTAAATTCCTAAACGGCAAAACCTCAGGTCGCAGAAAGTAGATAGTTGGAAGACATGCCGACGTCCTTGTAGGCTTTACCTGCTACCTTTGGGTTTAATTATGCCCTGTGACCGTCCAACTCCCGGCATGCATGCACGCGCACCGTCCCCGGCAGGGCTCCAGGTACCAAACCGAAGGTTTTGAAGTGTGGGTTTGAGTTTGGGTGTGCGAGTGGATTGCACATCTGAATAAGCCTTCGATAGCTTTGAGCGTCTGATATCCTATGTAACCGGAGCCAACCGGCCGCAATAGAGAAGAAGGAGGGCCAATCCCGGAATGGGGGGTTGAATATGCTGGGATATGCCGCAGGTTGTGCAGAGCCCCAGTCTACTCCCTGGCAATCCGGATCAGCCTGCGTTTTTCGCAGGTCACCCACGGATAACCAGCCATCTACCTCTCATCGGCAACCAAATACCCCTTATCTGCTACCAGCTCGGCTACCAGGTCCATCCATCGGGGATCGTCGTTGAGGCTGGGCACCAGGTCCACCTGTTCGCCACCCATTTCCTCAAACTCTTCCTGGTACTCGTAGCTGATCTCGATGAGCGTCTCCAGGCAGTCGGCTACGAAAGCAGGGGAGAAGACCAGCAGCCGCTTCGCGCCGGCCTCGGCTTTCTCCTCCAGCACGGCGCTGGTGTAGGGTTTGGCCCACTCCTCGGGGCCCAGGCGGCTCTGGAAAGTAGTGGTGTAGCGGTCGGGGCTCAGCCCCAGCTCGGCGGCGATGGCCCGGGTGGTGGCGTGGCACTGGGCCGAATAGCAGAACTGGTTGACGGCGCTCATGCGCTGGCAGCAGTTTTTCACCTGCTGGCAGTAGCGGCCGCTGGGGTCGCCCTTGCGCAGCTGGCGCTTGGGCAGGCCGTGGTAGCTGAAAAGGATATGGTCGTAGCTGTCCAGGTCAAACCGGCGGGCATTGTCTGCGAAGATGCGGATCATGGCCGGATGATCGTAGTAGGAGTTGATGAGCCGTACATTGGGTATGGCCTGCTTGCCGGCCAGCTCGCGCATCACCGCCTCGTGTACCGAGCCGGTAGTGGCCGAAGCGTACTGCGGAAAGAGCGGAAAGACCACGATCTCCGACACCTGCCGGTCCAGCAGGCGCTGGATAGCGTGGGGAATGGAGGGATTCTGATAGCGCATGGCCAGCTCCACCACGTAGTCTTTGCCCAGGCGTTCCTGCACACCGGCGGCCAGGCGCTCGCCGTACACCTTGAGGGGAGAGCCCGCCTCGGTCCACAGCTTCTGGTACAGCTTGGCGGAGCTGCCCGAGCGGAAGGGGGCAATGATGCCCTGCACCAGCAGCTGGCGTGCCAGCCAGGGGTAGTCCACCACGCGGGCGTCCAGCAGGAATTGCCGGAGGTAGCGGTACACATCGCCGCGGCGGGGCGAATCGGGCGTGCCCAGATTGACCAGCAGCACGCCTTTCTTTCCAAGTTCAGCCATGATAGTATGATCGGTTTAAAGATCGAGAACACCAACAGCCCGGGCCCGGAAAGGTTTTTGCGGTCAAAGATGTGTCACAAACCGCGGATTGGGCCTAACTTTGTCTATCGGACAGCGCTCTGCCGGCGTTGTACCGATGCAGCAAACCATAACCATGCAACAACCGCTCATTCTCGTCACCAACGACGACGGCATCACGGCCCCGGGCATACGCGCCCTGGTGGAGGTGTCCAGCCGCATCGGCGAGGTGGTCGTCGTGGCGCCCGACTCGCCCCAAAGTGGCATGGGCCACGCCATCACTATCTCGGGGCCCATCCGCCTGCATCCGGTGGAGGTGTTCGACGGCATTGAGGCCTACGAGTGCTCCGGTACGCCGGTAGACTGTGTGAAGCTGGCCAAGAACGTGGTGCTCAAGGACCGCAATCCCGACATCTGCGTGTCCGGCATCAACCATGGCTCCAACGCCTCCATCAACATCATCTATTCCGGCACGCTCTCGGCCGCCATGGAAGCCTCTCTGGAGCATATCCCCTCCATCGGCTTCAGCCTGCTGGATTATTCGCACGAGGCGGACTTCAGTCCGGGCAAGAATTACGTCGAGCAGCTCATCCGCTTTGTGCTGGAGCACGGCCTTCAGGAGGGCAGCCTGTTGAATGTGAACATTCCCAATCTGCCCGAGGGCGAGCTGAAAGGCATCAAGGTATGCCGGCAGGCCGACGCCCGCTGGGTAGAGGAGTTCGTGGAGGCCAAAGATCCGCGCGGACAGAATTACTACTGGCTCACCGGCCGCTTCGTCAACGAGGACCACGAGGAGGATACCGACATCTGGGCCCTGCAGAACGGCTACCTCTCCGTGGTGCCCAGCATGCACGACCTCACGGACTACCGCAGCCTGAAGGTACTGAAGGAGAGCATGGAAGCCGTGGTGCAGGGCGTAGGGTAGGGGAAGACTGTTGCGGTTCGCTGCCGGCGCTCTTTTGGGGCGGGCGGCTCCGGCATCTGACAGCTAAACGAAACTATGTTCCGAAACGACAACATCTGGCTGGGGATCATCGTAGGACTTATCATCCCGTTTGTTGGCTATGCCATCATCCAGACCCTCTTTGAAGGGCTTGCCTCCTTGTCCGAGGCAACGGGCGGCCGCCTGTCGGACAACTTCCGGGAGCGCACCCTGGGGGTGTTGGCCATCTGCCTCAATATCATCCCTTTGCAGATCTTCCAGCGCCGCAAGCACTATCAGAGCATTCGCGGCCTGATCTTTCCCACGGTGGCCTATGCGATCCTGTGGGTAGTGCTCTTTGGGAAGGATGTGTTGTAGAGCAGATGGTAGACGTTTGGCGATCAGACTTGTAGAAACAAGTGGCTACATCTAGCGGTCTAAGCATCTAACCTCTAACGGTCTAATCCTCTGGTCAAATGAACTACTACCTCATAGCCGGCGAGGCCTCCGGCGACCTGCACGGGGCCAACCTGATGAAGGCGCTGCGGGCGGAAGACCCCGGGGCCCGCTTCCGGGTGTGGGGCGGCGATCTGATGGAAGCCCAGGGCGGCGAGTTGGTGAAGCACTACCGCGACCTGGCCTTTATGGGCTTCGCCGAGGTGGTGGCCAACCTGCGCACCATACTGCGCAACATCCGCTTCTGCAAGGAAGACATCCTGGCCTGGCAGCCCGACGTGCTCATCCTCATCGATTATCCCGGTTTCAACCTGCGCATCGCCCGCTGGGCCCGGGCGCAGGGCCTGCGCATCTTTTACTACATCTCGCCCCAGATCTGGGCCTGGCACCGCAGCCGCGTGCACCAGATCAAGGCGAATGTAGACCGCATGTACGTGATCCTGCCGTTCGAGGAGGATTTCTACCGGGAGTACGGGCTGGAGGTGGACTTCGTGGGCCACCCCTTGCTGGATGTGATCGACCGCTACGAAGCTGATCCCGCTTTCCGCTCCGAATACGGGCTGGACGAGCGGCCTGTGGTTGCCCTGCTGCCCGGCAGCCGCCGGCAGGAGATCAGCCGCATGCTGCCCACTATGCTGAGGGTGCCGCCGGACTTTCCGGACCTCCAGTTCGTTATCGCCGGGGCGCCCTCGGTACCGGAAGATTTCTACCGGCATATCATCGAGCAAAGCCCGGCCGGGCAGCAGCAGGTGGCCATCGTTCACAACCGGACCTACCCCTTGCTGGCTCAGGCCTATGCCGCCCTGGTCACTTCGGGCACAGCCACCCTGGAGACCGGCCTCTTTGCCGTACCGGAGGTGGTGTGCTACAAGGGCAGTGCTTTGTCCTACCTCATCGCCCGGCGTTTGGTGGATATTCCCTACATCTCCCTGGTCAACCTCGTGGTGGACCGGCAGCTGCTGACCGAGCTCATCCAGGACGACTTCAATCCCGCTCGCCTGAAGGCTGAGCTGCAGCGGCTGCTGGATCCGGCCGTCCGGGCCGAGCTTCGGGAGGGCTTTGGCGAGCTGCGCCGCCGCCTGGGCGAAGCCGGCGCTTCGCGGCGGGCCGCCCGGCTGATGGTAGAGCGGCTGAGGGCCATGGCGGTTGCTTGATTGCCGGAGCGCTGCAGGGGGCAAGCCCAACATCGGGATGGCGAATCCCCGGGTGGAATTGCAGTTCCTCCGGGTTCCGGCTCAATTCCAACTGGCGAGCACGGTGTGTGCTGCCTCCTGCGGATATTCCTGTGTACATGGTATGGGGTGACCGCTTTGCTGGCAGCTTGCATTTGCTGTAGAGATCGCAGCCCGAAGCCCGGTCCTGAGGGGCAGCAAGCCCAACGGGGCGTGTACTCCAGACTTGGCTTTGGGGTACCTCCTGCCCGGCCCGTACAGGATTTAGGTGCGGGCGGCAGCCTGCCTGCGCCGGAGGATCATGGCGGAGACCAGTACCACTACCAAACCCAGGGCCAGGACGGTGCCCAGCATGACCGCCCCCTGAAACCAGGGGTTGACAAACCATTCCCGCGCAGCTTCGTACTGAGCCCACTGCTCCGGCGGCAGCTGGGCTTCCATATATTCGAAGAAGCGATCGCCGGCGAGGTAGAAATAGATGACCGTGAAGAAAAAGATGCCCAGCGAGGGGAGCAGCAGGATGAACAGCCCGGCCCGGAATCACTGGCCGAAGGACAACTGCCCGTCCATGGACTGGTCCCGATAAGCCTTAATGCCGAAGAAGATCACAGACAGTGCCACCAGGATGCTCAGGTGCCCACGGACCCGG
>JAJDFU010000571.1 GCA_020528935.1 Saprospiraceae bacterium
TGCATCCAACCTATTTTAAAGCGGGACAGGTCATTTCATACTTGAAACGGTATAATTGAAATTGAACAAAAAGTGCCTTGCCGTTCCGTCCGAAACCGGATTTATTCCGGGAAACGGCAGCCCTTCGAGGACCGGTCCTTTTCAGCGGAAGATCTTTCATCTCGGACGATCCGCCAGATGACGATCACGGCCAACAGGCTCAGGGCGGAAAGGGTGGCTGCAAACCATACCCAAAACCAATCAAATCTGTAGGAAGCGCTGTATTCCGGTCTGACATCCCAATTAACCCAGGGCCCCGTCCGCCCCATTACGTAAGCCAAAACCCGGATGGCGTGCAGCATGGTTACGGCGGCTCCCAATTGAAGCGGTAAACGAGACCGGCTTCGGTCGTTTGCCATCCACCAACGGATGGAAGCCAGCAGGCAGGCCAGATCCAAAATCGCCTCGGCGATCAAGAGGGCATTGGCCCATCCCATCAGTTGGTAAAGAGCGCCCTCCACCAGCAGCATGTACAGGGTTCGAAACAAAAGGAAAGCCGCTCCGCCGGCTACCAGGCCGGCATAAATGCGCTGGTGCGGATGATTTGGGGGGCTGAGTGCTGGTTTGTGCTCCGGCATAAGGCAGGGCGATAGGGCGATCTGAAAATGCGAGGCGGAGTGACTTCCGTCTTCAAAAATTTGGGCTGCGCAGGCCCTTGACCACCAAATACAGCGCCAGGGACACCTCACCTATGGCAGCGGTAAGGCCCACAATCATCGCCAGGGTGGCTTCGTAGCCCGGCACGAGCAAATCGCCAAAGCTCTCCAGGAGGTACCCCAGGGCAGAAAGGCCCAGGAGGATGCCCAGCAGGCGCGGGAAGCGCTCGGAGCGGTACAGCAGGATGCCCAGCAGCAGGCAATGGATGCCAAAAAAGGCCCCGGCCAGGAGGTAGCCGTACTGATGGGCGGTAAGCAGGAAATGCACGCCCTGGGCCGCATCTGCAAAAACGCCCTGCCCGGCCCCCTGCAGTACTTCCAGCACCAGATAGTGGTTCAGCAGGTTGAGGCTGCCGATGGCCGGATGCGCCACCAGGCGGAAAGCAGCCGCCATGAGCGACAAGGTGAAGTCCACGTGGCGAAGCAGCTGAAACAGGAGGACCGTCACGGCCAGATCGGCCAGAAAAGCCAGCAGGTCGGCTACCAGCCCCAGCCGGAACAGCCCTTCGGCGGCTGCGATATGCTGGATCGTGGCCCCGGCATCGCCGGGTATCCACAGGGTTCCGCGCACGTAGCCTTGCGCAAAGCCGGCACAGAGGATGATCAGAAGATACAGAAGTCCGGTAAGGCGGGCGAGCTGCTGGTCGGATGGCATGGCATTCGGGGTTTAAGGCTGGGAAAACAAGGCTGCAAGGGCCTTGCGGAACAAGTAGGGCTGTCGGCAGGCCGCTTCAAAATACGCAGAAAATCGAATGGGGGGCAGCCCGGGCCTCCCCCGCTCAACATACTGCCCGCAGATTAAACACTGCCAGTACGACATAACCCAGCCGGCCGTCCGGGTGAATGGCGAAGAGCCGGAACAGAAGAACATTCGTGAGCCAGTACACCTCCTGCACCGACTCGA
>JAJDFU010000237.1 GCA_020528935.1 Saprospiraceae bacterium
GGCAGGTGATAACTCAAGTGGTTGCACCGCCTCTCGTCCCAGTCTGCCATTGTGTTGTCGTAAACCGTACTGCCCGGATTGCCGGAAGGCCCGCCCGTATAGATGCCCCAGGCCTTGGGTTCCGGCCCCAGTTAAACGATCATGCGCCAGGAAGGCCCGTGGTCCGAGCTCACGGCATTGGGCGCCTGCTCGTGTCCGCCCGTGCTGATCACGCCCGAAGAAAAGGCATCGATGCGCGCCAGATGGCGGATCTCCAGTTTGTTGTAGCGGCTCCAGGTCCACTCTTCGGACAACAACTGCTTCCACCATTCGCCGAAGGCCTCTTCAAAGGCCCGGCTCACTATACTGTCGGCATTTTCCCGTACCGGAGTCTCCGCCAGATCGAAAAGGTCGTGTTCGCCATGTGCATTCAGCAGCTCCAGAAAACGCCATTTTTCCGGGAAGAGCACATGACCGTACTCCGTGGCCGCATATAATTCATCGAAAGTGTAGCGGTAAGTTCGCTTGTACCATTCCTCGAAAAAGATGGGCATGTGCGCTTCGGCCTCAAAGCGGTAGTCCCACTGGCGAAACAACTCCAGGAACTCCTGCTGCGGCAGGCTCAGGTCGGCCGAGTCCAGCCGGGCCAGCAGGGCGGGAACGGCCTCCTCGGCAAAGAGGCTGTAGTTGTCCGTTTGCAGGGCCATGATTTTCTTGGGCGTCCAGTCCCCGGCCTGCTCCAGGCGGCTGTTGATGTAGCGGCCCCGGTAATCGTCGAAGTGCTCGTTGTAGTAGTAGGGGTACTCGGGTTCGGTAGAGCGCTGGTTGGCCGAGGCCGCAAAGCCGCGTTCCGGGTTCACCACCTTCGGCTTGTGCTCCTGGGGAATGTATCCCTGCCAGCCGTTGGCCGAGGTCCGGCCCTCCTGTACAAACCGGCCCTGCTGATCGTACTTCAGGGGAAATCGGCCGTTGACGTACTGCGCAATATTCCCCTTCCGGTCGGCAAAGACGAAGTTCTGCGCCGGATTGTCAAAACCGATCAGGGCCCGGGAGAGGTCTTCCAGGCTGTCGGCCTTCATGAAGCGGAGGAAAGTGCCCAGCTCGTAGAAGGGCTTGTCGGGCGGCGTTTCGTTGGCCATCCAATGCATGGCCAGATCCCGGCGCGGGTCTTTTTCATCCGAATACACCAGGGGCCCCCAGTAGGTGAGATAGACCGTATCCAGCACGGGCTGGGATGCATAGCGCAGGCGGATGGTATCCACCCGGGCCACCGCCTTGCGGTGCTGGCCGTCCAGCCAGTACACGTTCTGCTCGCGATCCACCCAGTCCAGCCGGTACCAGTCCAGCACATCCTGCCCGACATTGGTCATGCCCCAGGCCACCTTTTCATTAAAACCGATGACGATGCCCGGCAGTCCGGGAACCGTCACGCCGTAAGCGTCAAAATCGGGGCAGTGGAGATGGTACTCCTGCCAGATGCTGGGCAGGGAAAGGGACAAATGGGGATCGTTGGCCAGCATGGCATTCCCGCTTTCGGTCTTGCTGCCGCTCAGCGCCCAGTTGTTGCTGCCCAGATAAGGGGCGGGCTGCTCCAGCAGCTCGGCGGGATCGAAACTGAGGGCCGCCGGCGACAGGCTGTCCGGGACCGAAGCCGTGAGAGGTTCGAATGACCAATCCACCGACTCGGGAATGACGGGCGACTGCCTGGGGTTGTGTTCCGGAAACAAAAAATCGAACAAGTCCGGCCCCAGCAGCCGGCGGGTATTGGTCGCCTCCACATCCTCGTGCCGGAAATTGAGCGTCTTCACCATGGATTTGTACACCAGCACCGAGTGGTAGGGCGACCA
This sequence comes from Saprospiraceae bacterium, assembly GCA_020528935.1. Classification (GTDB taxonomy): domain Bacteria; phylum Bacteroidota; class Bacteroidia; order Chitinophagales; family Saprospiraceae; genus JAJDFU01. The sequence continues at coordinate 1,827 of JAJDFU010000237.1, forward strand.
TTGCTCCGGCTCGATGTCCAGCAGCTTGTACTCCAGCGGGTAATCGCGGGGATCGAGCTTTTTCAGGTAAGCATTGATGCCGGCGCTGTAGGCTTCCAGATAGGCGAATTCTTCGTTGTTGCGCTGCCAGGCCTGCAGCACCTCGCGGGCCGAATGGGGTATGCCCAGGCGCCGCTGGTTTTTGTCGTATTCCACCGTAGCGGCGCCCAGGATCTCGGATAGTCGCCCGGCGGTGCTTCGCGCGGCGAGCTCCATTTGCCAGAGCCGGAAGTGGGCGCTGAGATATCCCTGGGCGAAGAACAGATCCCCGGGCGTCGATGCGAAAAGGTGCGGCACCATGCGGTCGTCGAAATACACGTGCACGGTCCCCTCCAGCGAGGGCGCGGAAATGACCTCATCGGAGGGTCCATCCAGGGGTTCGGCCTGCTGCCAGAACCCGACAAATGGAGATAGTAGCCGGGCTACCGGCGGAAGCGTTGAACCAAACGGCCGGTGGCTGTTTCCCAGCCATACGACGGCTCCCAGAAGCAAGGCCCCGATCACCAACTTTATCCATTGCATTTTGTTCCTCCCTTGTTGTTCAGGCTAAAGATAATTGGAATGCAGCAAAAGCTTCTGGCCTTGTGTGGCCTGCTCCTGCTGGCAGCCTGCTCCCCCGGCGGAGCCCCTGACCGGGAGAAGGCAGCCCGCTTTCGCACTACGCCGCCTTCCCAGCTCTATTTCAAGAATACGCGCAGTTTCCACTACGAGCAAAGCCCGTGGAAGGACACCCGCATGCAACGGTACAAACTTCGCAAGTTTTCCGGTCCGGAGCGCAGCCCCCGAATCGTTCCGGTCATCCTGGACAACTGGATGCAGGACGAAGCCTACCTGTGGTTTGAGTCGCCTGCCGGCAAACCGCTGGATCGTTGCCGCCTGCACTGGCGCCATCCCCGGCAGGAGGAATCGGGTTCCTATCTGCTGGACAATCCCACCCCAGCCGGATACAGCCGGCTGGGGTTGTCTCTGTACGAAAGTCTTCGCCAAGGTCACGAACTGAGGGTGGAAGGGCCGGACAGCACCTTCATGCCGCTGTTTCCGGATGCCGAGGCGCGCAGCGCGTTCTTCACCGTACTTCGCGATTATTTCAAACTGGTGGAAGCTCGCTGATAAAAGACAGCGCCAGGCTTTCCGCTTGGAGTCGCCAAGGCGGCTTTTGGCCCGAAAAATTTGGTAAAAGCATTGTTATTTAGGCCAAAACAGGTTATACTTGTAAAGCATCTAAAAAGTAGTTTTTGTGTTTATTTGTTTGGGTTAGAGACCCTTGCTTCTCCGGAGCAAGGGTTTTTTATTGCCCCGCAAAACGACTGCAGCCCCGGAGCGCGCGCTCCGGGGCTGCAATGGCGATAACGCATCACCTGAACGAACCCGGGAAATTATTGATTGAACGGATTCTCTTTCTTGACCGGTACACCTTCCGGCTCGGGAGCGGGTTTTTTCACTTCACCGGAAATGGTCAACACTTTGGTGGCCGGTTGGCCGTTAGTCGTCAGCGTTACGGTCTTGCGGAACTTACCGATGCGCTTGGTATCGTAGCGCACCTTGATCTCCGCGCTTTCACCGGGGGCAATGGGCTCGGTGGGATAAGTGGGCACGGTACACCCGCAGGATCCCCGGGCCGACTTGATGATCAGCGGCTGGTTGCCTTCGTTCTTGAAGGTAAATACCCGGTAGGGATCGGAATTTTTCTCAATTACGCCGTAATCCACGGTTTCCTTTTCGAAGACCATCACCGGGCCTTCTTCTTCTACAGTCTGGGCAGCCTTTTTAGCCTCCTGGGCAAAGAGAAAACCCGTTGCCAGGCCAAGTGCCATGAAAAGAGTGAACAGTTTCTTCATTGTATCCGGATTTGTAGTATTCTAAATGACGGCAACAAAAATAGGTTCGGTTTTCCCCAAAAAAAAGTTTTCCTCTCCGGAATTGGTTAATGACTTGTTAATCCGCCCGGAGAGCCCTTGGGTGAAAAAAAAGCGCGGGTGCAAAGCGGAAAACCGACTGCCGAACGGCATCGCGCTCAACGCCAACGGAACCAACACATTGCGGCAAATTTTTGTATTTTTACAGAAGCCCCAAAATGCCTGCCAGAATATTATTTGGTTTGCACTCTTCATTTCCTAACCAAATTGTCTGCTAGATTGCCCATGCTAGAACATACCACCGTTTTAGAATCCATAAGCACCCAAGAAAACCCGGATACCGGATTAACCCACCAGGAGATCGTTCGAGATTTCGAGATATGCTGTATCAGCCGGGAGGCCTCGCTGCTGGCCCGCAAGGAAGTGCTCACCGGCAAGGCCAAGTTCGGCATTATCGGCGACGGCAAAGAGGTGCCTCAGGTTGCCATGGCCCGGGCTTTTCGAAAGGGAGATTTCCGCTCGGGCTACTATCGCGACCAGACGATCATGTTTGCCCTGGGGCTGTCCAGCGTGGAAGATTTCTTTGCCCAATTGTACGCCGACTCAGACCACGATCCCTTCACCAAGGGGCGGCAAATGAACAGTCACTACGCCACCCCCCTGCTCGATGAACACGGGCAGTGGCTCGAACAGGTCGAACACTTCAACATTTCCGCCGACATCTCCAGTACGGCCGGCCAGATGGCCCGGTCTCTGGGCCTGGCGCTGGCCTCAAAAAAATACCGGGAGCGCAAAGCCGACCATGCCTTCTCGCGTCAGGGCAGCGAAGTCTGCTTTTGCACCATAGGCGATGCCAGCACCTCGGAGGGCATTTTCTGGGAAACCGTGAATGCCGCTGCCGTACAGGGCGTTCCCCTTTCCATTTCCGTTTGGGACGACGGCTACGGCATTTCGGTACCGATTGATTACCAGACCACCAAGGCCAGTATTTCCGAGGCCCTCAGCGGCTTTCAACTGGACGACGAAGGG
>JAJDFU010000609.1 GCA_020528935.1 Saprospiraceae bacterium
CAAGAGAAAAGAAAAATTCACTACCCTTCAAAAGGGCTTAACTTAATGGGGTTGATGCTGTGTTGCAAGCAGTTTTTATTGCTTTTCATATTTTGCTCTACAAGGTTCAATGCAAGGGTAATCTATTATTAAAATATTTCCATTCTCTTCAAAAGTGAAGTGATAGTCAGGGTTACTGCAGTCAGATGAACTAAAAGTCATATCAGTTATAGAATAAGTTCCTGAAGTAGCATTGTCAGAATCAATTGACATATCACACAAATTTCCATTTGAAGTTATGATTCCGTCATTCTCAAATGTTATGATCTTGTTGCTTTGAACAGTATTAAATGTGCCACTTCCATCTCCTGGGTCAGCTAAGGTTTCAATTAGTTTCCAATTTCCGATGAGGGTGTTTTCGGGTTCGTTAACTGGATTCTCCTCTTTTTCGCACGAGAACAAAACGCCCAGACTTAAGCAAATCAAAAAGACTCTCTTCATAAAATTCATTTTATCTATGGTTCAATTACTCAATCTCGTTAGTTCAAATTGCTTGCAGCACCCTGCTATCCGCATAATTATTGCAGATATACGGCTATATCTTCCTGTTCCATTCTCTGTTAATATATAAAAAATACAGGGTTGAAACAAGCTTTTTGCGCGCTTTTTCCGTGATCTGGGTATAAATTTAGGTGGTCTCCGTACAACTATGCCCAAGCAACTCCTGAATATACCGCAGGTCCGCTCCCGAGTGCGAGCCCTCCTCGGTCGCGGTTCCAGCAAATGCGTCGCAAAGCGGCACCCCTTGCATTGTATTCAAATAACGCATCCATTTCGGCTTGCCGCTTGCGGGCAAAGTAGCCGGCAAGCCGGCCGCCTTCCAACTCATTCGCACAGGGGAGCATTCGCAACCCATTTCGGACGGAATGCCTCTATCTTTGGCCCCGCATGAACCGCCACTATCCCATCCTGGCCCTCACCTTTTTCCTGCAGTACTTCGTGTGGGGCGGCTGGTTTGTGACGCTGGGCACCTACCTGCTGGAGACCCTCGGCTACAATGGGCGCGAGGTGGGCCTGGTGTACAGCAGTACGGCCATTGCGGCCACGGTCACGCCCTTCCTGCTGGGCCGGGTGGCCGATCAGCGGGTGCCGGCCAACCGCCTGCTGAGCCTGCTCTACCTCAGCGGGGGCGGCCTGCTGCTGGGCGTGTCCTGGGTGGAGCCCTTCGGCTGGTTCTTTCCCCTGCTGGTGGCCTATGCCCTGCTGTTGGTGCCCACCTTTGCCCTGATGAACGCCCTGGCCCTCTACCACCTGCCCCGGGCGGCCCGCGATTTTCCGCGGGTGCGGGTGTGGGGCACTCTGGGCTGGATCGCCGCCGGCATCCTGGTGAGCGCCCTGGGCTGGGAGCCCACGCCCTACCCCATGCGCATGGCGGCGGCCTGCTCGCTGGGGCTGGGCCTGCTGTCCTTTGCCCTGCCCCACACGCCACCTGCCGCCACCAAGAAGCGGCGCGGTTTTCGGGCCATCTTCAGCCCCGAGCTGCGGGTGCTGCTTCGGCGAAGGCCCATCGCCATCCTCTTCCTCAGCCTGACCCTCATCGCCATTCCGGGCTCCTTCTACTACAGCTTTACCAATCCCTTCCTCACCGAGATCGGCTTTCCCTATCCGGCGGGCAATATGACCTGGGGGCAGGTGTCGGAGGTGGTGCTCATGCTGAGCCTGCCCTGGTTTCTGCAGCACTGGCGCTTCAAGTGGGTGGTAGCCCTGGGCTTGTTCGCCTGGGGCATCCGCTATGTGCTCTTCGCCTACGGCAATGCAGATGCCGGCGCCTGGATGATCTACCTGGGCATCGCCCTGCACGGGCTGGGCTTCAACTTCACCGTGGTGGCCTCCCAGATCTGGATCGACAGCCAGATGCCGCCCAGCCTGCGCAGCACAGCCCAGGGTTTCCTCACCCTGCTGAGCCTGGGCCTGGCCGGCTGGGTGGGCGCCGCCCTGGCCGGCGAGGTGGTGCAGGCCTTCACAATTTCGGAGCAGACCCACGACTGGCTGCGCATCTGGTGGGTGCCGGGCGGCATCGGCCTGCTTACGGCCCTGGGCTTTGCCCTGGTCTTTCGGCCCCCCAGGAAAAGGTGAACACATCCGGGCGGAAGCAGTGGGCGTTCCGTTCAGCAGCCCGGCTGTCGGGGATGCGCCAGGTCCAATCCGGATAAGCGGGCAGGAATGCTTCGGGAAAAAACGATGAGCTGCGCGAAGCGGGTTGGGCGCGCCCAACCCTTTTTGATAGGGGTATAGCAGCCATTACTTCCCACCGATCGCCCGGCACACCGCCCGGTGCATGCGCGGCCGCAGGTTCAATTGGTACAGTTTTCGATTGAGCCGGCTGGGGTACACCCGGTTCGACAGGAAAATGAACACCAGCTCCGCTTCGGGATCCACCCAGGCAAAGGTGCCCGTGTAGCCGGCATGCCCGAAGCTTCCCGGGCTTGCGCCGGGCGCGATGTAGCTCTGCCCCCATACGTATTCCAGCGGCGGCTTGTCGAAGCCCAGGCCCCGCCGGTTGCCGGGGTACTGGTAGGCGGTGAACTGGTCCACCACCTCGGGCCGCAGCAGGGTATCCCCTTCCCAGATGCCCCGTTGCAGATAGAGTTGCATGAGCTTGCCCAGGTCTTCGGCCGTGCCGAACAGGCCGGCATTGCCGGAAACGCCCTTCATCAGCGCTGCCCCTTCGTCGTGCACCAGGCCGTGCAGCAGCTGCTTGCGGAAAAAGGTATCCCGTTCGGTGGGTACAATGCGCTCCAGGGGGAAGCGCTCCAGAGGGCAATAGCCCAGGGTGCGGGCGCCGATCTTGCGGTAGATCTCCTCCTGCAGGTAGCTCCGGTACTCCCGCCCGCTGAGTTGCTCGATCAGCTCGGGCAGGAGGTAAAAGAGCAGGCCGGAATAGCGGTAGCCCGCCTCCTCCAGCAAGGGTGATTTGCGAATGGCCTTGTAGATGCGCTTGTCCCTAAAGCGGCGGTGCAGCCAGAGGCTGTCGGTAATGCGAATGGGAAAGCGGCGGGAGGAGTCGGCGCGCAGGGTCTTCGCCCGAAAGCGGCCGTCGTTGGTGCGCGCAGCATCCCAGCGCTTCTGCCAGGGATAGCGGGCGTGCCCCTTGAGGGTGCCCTGCCAGTAGGGGATCCACGGCCGCAGGCGGGCCTGGTGGGCCAGCATCTCGCGAAAGGTCAGCCCGGCCTTGTTGCTGCGTCTGAAATGGGGCAGGTACTGCTTCAGGGGCGCGTCCAGGTCAAACCGGCCCTGGCCGAACAGCCGCATCAGGGCCGGCAAGGGTCCGCTCACCTTGGTAATGGAAGCCAGGTCGTAGAGGTGGTCGGGCTGCACCGGCCGCAGGCTGTCGTAGGTGTGGTAGCCGAAGGCTTGGTGAAACAGGACCTTCCCCCGGTGGAGCACCAGCACCTGGGCTCCGGGAAAAGCCCTTTCGCGTATGCCCTCGGTCACCAGGGCCTGCAGGCTGTCAGTCAAGCGAACCGTATCCACCGCTTGCCCCCACAGAAAAGATCCAGACAGTAAAAGGCTCAGGGTCGAAAGCACAGACCGTCTGACCCGGTTTCCAAAACCCCGGAAGGGGAAATACCTGCCCATATACCTACCTTTAGCCCTCATGGAGGAAAGCTACGGAATTCTGTCCCTCTTGCCGCCCCTGATCGCCATCGTGCTGGCCATACTTACCCGGCAGGTCTTTGTCTCCCTCCTGCTGGGCATCTGGCTGGGCTGGCTGATCATGAACGACGGGCAGGTATGGACGGCCAGCCTGGACACCATAGAGGGGCTGGTCAGTGTCTTTGCCGATGCCGGCAGCACGCGCACCATCATGTTTTGTGCGCTGGTGGGCTCGCTCATCGTACTCATGCAGCGCTCGGGCGGAGTAGAGGGCTTCATCGGGCAGGTCAACCGCATCCTGGAGCGCTACGAGCAGCGCCGCACGGGCAGCAGCCGGGTGGTGGTACAGCTGCTGGCCTGGCTCACGGGCATGCTGCTGTTCGTGGAGAGCAGCATCTCTGTGCTCACGGTAGGTGCGCTGTACCGGCCGGTCTTCGAGCGGCTGCGCCTTTCGCGCGAAAAGCTGGCCTACATCGCCGATTCCACTTCGGCTCCTTCCAGCATCCTGCTGCCCTTCAACGGCTGGGGCGCTTTCATCATGACCCTGCTGCTGGCCCAGGGCTTCGACGATCCCTTCCGGGTGCTCATGTTGTCGGTGGGCGTCAATTTTTACCCCATGCTGGCGCTGCTGCTCGTTCTCATCGTCATCCTCAGCGGGCGCGACCTGGGGCCCATGCGGGCTGCCGAGCAGCGGGTGCGCACCACGGGCCAACTGCTTTCCCCCGGCGCTCAGCCCATGGTGGGCGAGGAACTCACCGGGCAGGGGCCCAAGCAAGGCATCCGCCCCCTGGCCCGCAACCTCATCTGGCCCATCGCGGTCATGGTGGCCATGATGCCGGTCATGCTGGCCTATACCGGTTGGAGCGATGCGCAGGCCGCCCGCCCGGATGCCGGCTTCTGGGGCACGGCCTTCTTCGCCATCGGGCAGGGCTCGGGTACAAAGGCCGTGCTCATCGCCGTACTGACGGCCCTGCTGTTCACCCTCGTCTTCTACCGGCTGCAGGGCCTGTTCAAACTGAACGAGCTGGTGGACCTCAGCCTGAAGGGCATCTCCGGCATGGTCCCGCTGGCCCTGCTCATGCTCATGGCCTTCGCCATTGGGAATGTGTGCCGCAGCATGGGCACGGGTCCCTACGTGGCGGAGGTGGCCGGCCGATGGCTGTCGCCCGGGCTGGTGCCCGTGCTCTGCTTCCTCATCAGCAGCGTGATCGCCTTTTCCACCGGTACCTCCTGGGGCACTTTTGCCATCATGATCCCCATCGCCGTGCCCATGGCCGAGACCATGGAGGCACCCATCTATGCCACCATTGCCGCCTCCATCGGCGGGGGCGTCTTCGGCGACCACTGTTCGCCCATATCGGATACGACCATCCTCTCCAGTATGGCCTCGGCCACCGATCACATCGATCACGTCAAGACCCAACTGCCCTATGCCTTGCTGGCCGGGGGCGGAGCAGCCCTGATCTACTTCCTGCTGGGCTGTTTTTGATGGGAAGCCCGGTGTGCGGTTGTAGAGGAGATCCGCCAGGTTTCCCCCAAAAGGTTATATATTAAAGGCCTATATGCTAGAGTTCAATAAATAAATCAATATGGAAAATCCGGACATCCTGGACGAGGGGCTGCATCCCCGTGACATCGAACTGATCCCGGCCGGCAAGGGCAAGCGCCTGGCCAATTTCCTGGTCGATTACGTAGCGATCTTTATTTTTGTGACGATCCTGCTGTTGGCCTCAGGGCTGGATGTAGAATCCGAAGAAACCGACCGGCTGATGCAAGGCCTCATCTTCCTCGCTTATCTGCTGTACTATTTGTTTTTCGAATACCTGACCGGCGGAAAATCAGTGGGAAAGTACCTCACCCGCACGCGCGTGATCAGGCAGGACGGCACGCAGCCGCGCTTCGGCCAACTTCTGGGGCGTTCGCTGGCCCGCTTGATTCCCTTCGAGCTGTTCTCTTTTCTGAGTCGCAGTACCGAAGGCTGGCACGACAGCCTCTCGAGGACTATGGTCATTGACGAACGCAGGTCCACGCTTCCCCGGGGGGATCGCTGGGTGTGAAAAAAGCCCCTTCCCGAAAGGGGAAGAGGCCGAAATCGCGTTTTTGGGATGGTTCGTCAGCAGGAGCCCTCGCTACCTTTTGAAGTGAACAGCGAAGACAAGCCTGGTTTTTTGAGGCGTTCGCGCTTGGCGAGTTTTCGCAGCAGGTGATCGAGTTCGTCTTCCATTTCCCGGCCCAGGAATTCCAGTTCGTCCTCCAGCTCGCCCTCATGCGCGGGTTCCGGCGGCTTGACGAGGCCGCAGAGCGAGCGCAGGGTCTTCACCAGTTGGCGTCGCTCCGGGCTGATGCCCACGCCTTCCCAGTGCATGTCGTAAAACACTTCCAGGGCATAGGTGAGCAGGTTGACCCGGCTGGGACGCTGTTCGATCCAATTGGCTATGGTTTCGGTCTGGGGCTTGAGCCGCCGGGCGAAGTATTCCAATTCGATCAGCGAATGCCCCACCGCCCGCAGTTGGCCGTGCAATTGCCGGACGTCCCCTTCCGGAAAATCCGGAAAATAGTATTGCAGCATCTGCCGCAATTCGGACAGGGAAGGAGTATGGTGATGAACCTGGGCAAGGGGGAGCATAGTGCTGATTTCTGCGTCTTTCGGATATGGTAACGCCTTTTGGACGGCCGAATAGTGTGTGGGTCACGAAATATTTGGCGATCGCTTCGCGCAGCAGCTGCCGGCGATCCGTAAAAAGCCCCCTTCCGGGCCATGCCCGAAAGGGGGAGAGCGGGCGGTCGCGCCGGGCTTAGCGGGCGATCACGAAGCGCTGGGTTTCCTGAACGTCGCCCTGGCTGAAGCGCAGGAAGTACACTCCGGCCGGCAGTTCGGCCACCCGGATGGGGAAGCTGCTGAGGCCGCTATCCAGGCTCAGGTCTTGCACGCGCAGCACCTTGCCGGCTACATCGGTAAGGAGGAGTTGCGCATTGCCGGACTGCTCTGCTTCCAGGTTGAGGGTGAGCACATCCCGGGCCGGATTGGGGAAGAGGTGCATCGCAATGCCGGAGCCTTGTTGCACCGTACCGGAAAAAGCGGGTGCGGCATTCCGGGCGCCGCTGCAGCTGCCCTCGTATACGCGCAGGTTGCGGAAATAGCTGTTGCCGTTGCGGGCACCGCCGTCGTGATCAGCTACGAAGGTCAGGCGGTCGGCCGCACCGGTGTAGAAGGATCCCACGGGAATGGTGTAGGTCACCCAGCCGCTGCCGGGATAGTTGTCGTAATTGGTGATGCCCCAGTTTTGGGTGCCGTGCACCTTGAAGGTGAGGTTGGAGCTGATGTTGTCGTCGCTGTCAAAGCCCAGCCCGTGGATCTCGCCCTGGATGGTCGACTGGAAGTCGAATTCGATGACGGTGTTGGCTGTGATGGTGTAGGGAAAGGCGATGGACTTCCAGGCATTGTCCCGGATGCAGAGGGTTGCCCCGCCATCCTGTATCTGGAAGCTGCCGGCATCCTGCCCGCTGCCGTAGCTGTTGATGGTGTAATTGTTGAAGTCGATGGCCGGGCAGGGATCGCCACCACCACCGGAACCGCCCAGGCAGAAGTTGGTGCTCTCGCCGGAGCCGAAGCTGCCGCCGCTGGCCAGGGTGTTGCCCCCGTCGTCTGTGAGGGTGTAGGAGCCGTTGCCGTAGGCGCAGCAAATGCCGTCGCCATAGCTGTCGAAGATGTTGAAGTCGTAGCAGCCGTCGGGCAGGCAGAAGGTTTCGGTATAGGTGGTACCCTGGCTGCCGTACGGTCCGCCGGAAGCCACTGTATTGCCGCCGGCATCGGTGAGGGTCCAGGTGGTTTCGCCGGGATAGTTATCGGTGATCAGGGTGAGGGTCACTTCGTTGTCCGTGCAGCCGCCGCCACCGGAGCCCGCATCGGAGAGGGAGAGCCCATCGATGCACATATCGCCCTGCCAGCTGGAACCGGTGGTGCCGCGAAAGCGAAGGCGCAGTTCGGCCTCACCGGCATAGGCCGCCAGAGATACATTGGCGCTGTTCCAGGCGCTGCCCTGGGTGCCGCTGCGCGACCAAAGCTCGGTCCAGGAGCTGCCGTCGGTGCTGGCTTCCAGCCGCAAGGTGCCCACGGCATTGCCCAGCATGTGGTATTGAAAGTCGAACTCCGGATTGCTCAGGCTGCTGAGGTCGTAGCAGGGCGAATTGAAGGTCGCCGTCTTACTGGGATAGTTGGGGCTGGAGGCCTCGATGTACATATAAAAGGTGCCGGAGGCGGCGCCGGAGGGGCCGGTATTGCTGGAGGGCGTGCCGCCGCTGCGGCGCGTCCAGTCCAGGTCATCGCCCGTAGCCTGGGTCCAGCCGTCGAGGCCGCTCTCAAAATCGTCGTTGGAAGGGAAGCTGCTCTCGGTGCTGGAGCAGGTGCTGCCCCCGCCGCCGCTGGGTGTGCCGCAGCCGTTGGAACTCAGCAGGCTCTCGCGGAAGCCGCCGGGATTGAAGAGGGCACGCATCCGGTTACGCTGGCCGGTAGTGAACAGGTTCATGCAGGCGTCGTCCGAGTAGTCCATGTAGTTCTGGACCATATCAGTGGTGGCGCACGATACGTGGCCGATGTTGCAGCCGTAGTTGGGCGCATCGGAAGTGGGGGTGTCGCTCACAAAGTCGTCCTGGCTGCAGGGCCCGTCGCCCCAGATGTGGCGCAGGTTGAGCCAGTGGCCCACTTCGTGGGTAGTCGTGCGGCCCAGGTCGAAGGGAGCCGTGGCCGTGCCGATGGTGCCGAAGTACTGGTAGTCCATCACCACGCCGTCGGTATTGGCCGGGCCGCCGGGGAACTGAGCATAGCCCAGGATGCCGCCGCTGATGTCGCACACCCACATGTTGAGGTAGTCGCCGGCCGGCCAGGCGTCCTTGCCGCCCTGGGATGTGAACTTAACCGCATCGTTGGTGCCGAACGCGCTCACCGAGGTGGGCGTGCGGGTGATTCCGTTGGTGGCATTGCCGTTGGGATCCACGGTAGCCAGACAGAACTCCACCTCGATATCCGCCGCCTGCGGCCAGGTGTTGTCGGCATCGGCATTGAGCCGGCGGAAGTCGTCGTTGAGCACGTCCATTTGGGAAAGTACCTGGGCTTCGCTGATGTTCTCGGTGGAGTTGTTGTACACAATGTGCACCACCACGGGTATGGTGATCACATTGCGGCTCTCGCCGGTTTGGGGAAGCTGCTGAATGTAGCGCTCGGTATAGCGCTCGATGGCGTTCATGCGCTGCAGCATGCCGGGATCTTCCTGGAGCTGCTGCTCCAGTACGTCCATGGTGGCACAATTGCGCTGGGCCAAGCTTTGGCTCTGCCAGAGCAGGGTAAATACGAGAAAGGCAAACAGGTAATTAAAGGGTCTCATGTGCATATGCTATTTAGGTTTGAGGGATCAACGGACAGGGGACACCCGCATACAGGCCGTGATTTCAGAGATCAATACCTGTACACCGGGGGCTTGTTTTTTGTAAAAAACCTTGTGAATACCGGGGCTTGCGAAGGAAATCGGATAGGAAGTTCGGAAGAAGAGCCCGCTTCTCCAAATATGTTTTCACCTATCGAGTGAACGGCCCGATATTCGTAGGGTTTGCACGCCATCCGGGCCCGGCAAATGCAAAACGCCCCCTGCAGCAGACGTGCAGGAGGCGTTTTCCGTTCTTTGATCCGTCAAAGGAGGAGGACCTAGCCCATCTCCGCTTCTACGGATTGCACTTCGGGAATCATGCGCTTGAGCATGCCTTCGATGCCCGCCTTGAGGGTGACGGTAGAGGAGGGACAGCCGCTGCAGGCGCCTTGGAGTAAGACGGTCACCACCCCCTTATCCCACTTTTTGAACTCGATGTTGCCGCCGTCCATTTCCACGGCCGGCTTCACGTAGGTCTCGATCAGATCTTTGATGCGCTTGACAATCTCGGCCTCGTCTTCGGAGTACTCGTAGCTGGCACCGCGTTCGGCTTCGAGCTTGTCCATTTCCTCGGCAAAACCGTCCTTGACGATCTCCTTGCCCGCTTCCACGTATTCCTTGATGAAGGCCTTGAGCTTGAGCATAATGTCTTCCCAGGCGTAATTCATCTCCTTGGTGACGGTCACGAAGTTGTTGCACACGTACACCCCTTTCACGTAGGGCAGGGTAAACAGCTCGGTAGCCAGGGGCGACCACGTTTGCGCCAGTTCCTCCTCGCGGAAATCGGCCGTACCCTTGTAGAGCATACGGTTGGTCACGAACTTGAGGGATTCGGGATTGGGGGTTTGCTCCGTATATAACATGACCGGGCTCTTGGTCGCGGTGTGTTCCATGATCGTTGGTTTATTTAGACTGATTCCACAAAACTAACACAATTCCCCGGGCTTGGTTTGGCTGAAGGGCAGTTTTTGACTAGCCGTACAGTTCGAAGTGGATCTGCGTTTTCTCGTAGCCCAGCCTGACCGACAAGTGGTCCAGCGCTTCGTCGATCATGTTGCGCCAGCCGCAGAGGTAAAAGTCGATATCCGGGCGCGGGGAAGCGTATTCCTGAAGATACCAGGGGTGCACGTAGCCGCGGCGCACGGGAAAGGGAAAGGTTTCCGGTTGCAGGTCCGGCTCCCGCGACAGGGCCACCGAATACCGAAAGTCCGGCAGCTCCCGCAGCAGTTGTTCGAATTCGTCGCGGTACAGAATGCCTTCGGCATAGCGGGTACCGAAAATGAGATGGATGCGGCGATGTGCTTTTCGGTGGTGATGGAGGTCCGTCAGCATACTCCGGAAAGGCGCCACGCCCGTGCCCGTACAGATGAAGACCAGGTCGCGATCCACGGGCTCGGGCAAGACGAATTTGCCGCTGGGCCCCCGGAACCGGATGGGCGTGCCTACCTCCACCTCTTCGAAAAAATACTGCGAAGCCGCTCCACCTTCCAGGCGCACAATGCAGAACTCCAGCTCCCTGTTCTGGTGGGGCGGGCTGGCAATGGAATAGCTGCGCCAGCGCTTGACCTTGCGCTCGTGTATGGGAAGATCCATGGTCACAAATTGCCCGGCCCGGAAATCCAGACACTGTCCTTCGGGCATGGCGACCCAGAAACGCCAGGTGGCCGCGGTGACCTTTTCGATCCGGCTGATGTGGCCTTCGTACCATGGAGCGGGCATAGGGCTATGGATCTTGTACCATCTTATGATACGGAAAAACCGTGGAGTAACCCAATTTTTCGAAATAGGAACGGGTCTTTGCTTCGGACCGATCGCTGGTGGCCAGCACAAAATCGCCGCCCCAGGCGCCCAGTGACTTCACCGCGCCCCAGTAATCCGGAAATCGGGCCTCCTGCACGGGGGTTATCTGCAGGAGGCTGCCGATCTGTTGTTCGTGCCATCGCAGGGCGTTTTCGAACTCCGGCAGGGAGCGGGCACAGAGCAGTTGCCGGCTGCACGACTCGACGCGCTCCAGCCAGGCGCGATCCGGGGCCGGCCGCCCCCGGTACTGCCGGCTGCCTTCGCGGCTGCCCTGTTTTCGCCCCAGGTGAACCAAATGAAGGGCGCCGGCCAAGGCCGGGCGGAAGGGTACGCTTACCCATCGGGCGGCTTCTGCCCTTTTGCGGTACAGCAGCGGCTCGCCGGCCAGGGCGCAGGCCAGATCGTAGCCCGAGCCGCCAAAAGTGCGCTCCAGCAGGACGAAGGGATCCACTCCGGCCCAGCGGGCGAGCAGGGCGATGAGGGTGGAACTGCTGCCCAGGCCCCAGTCGCGCGGAAATTCCAGCCGGGTGGTCACCTGTACCGGGCCGGCCTGCTCCCAGAAGCCCGGCCGCAGCGTTTCGATCGCCTTCAAGATCCCGAGCAGGCGTTCCTGAGCCGGGGGGCTTCCTGGGGAAAGGGGGCCTGTTAAGGGAACTGCAAAGGAAGCCTCCAGCCAGGGTTTGCCATCGCGGTCCAGGCTGGTCCAGTGTATGCCGGGGCGATCTGCCGGCAGGACGGTAAGCCGCTGCCCCAGGCGGCAGGGCAGGGCCAGGGCCAGGGCGCCGTCCAATACCACGTATTCGCCGGACAGGAGCAGTTTGCCCGGGGCGTACCACTGCATGTTATTTCTTGTTGGCGGTTGCGGGACCGCGCAGCCTTTCCCGGAATGTGCGCACGGCGTTAACACCCACCCTCTTTCCGTCGAACAGTGTGCAAACCACCAGGGCTCCGGCCCCGCGGCCCCCGAGGGGAGGGAGAGGGTTTTGCGAGGGCATCTACAACAGGCCGAGTTGGATACCGGTGGTGACCAGGGAGCGCAGGGCCGCAAAATTCTGGGCCAGGCCCGCGGCTGCCACAATGGTCATGAGCTCCGGCGCGGAGGGCTTGCCCAGCAGCTGCAGCGACAACCTGGCCAGAGGATGCAATTGGGTGAGCCCGCCCACCGTGCCCAGCGCCAGGGGCAGGTCGAGCCAAGAGTGGAACTGGCCCCCCCCGAGGGAGCATGGGTCCAGGCTGGTGTCGGGACCGGGACGGGCAGGCGTGGGTGGGGGCGAGGCAGCCCCGGG
>JAJDFU010000170.1 GCA_020528935.1 Saprospiraceae bacterium
CCTGGTTGTTTCCCCCCTTCTTGTTAAGCAAATCGAGCGCGTCTGGCATTATTCGCTCCGTGCCCGGACCCTGGGTCCCTGTCTGCCCCAGGTTCCCTCCAAGGTCGAAGCGTACTTCCAGGCCCTGCTGATCTCGGCTGTCGTCAGGCTTATGGGTGCTTGAGGAGGGTACCTGGCCGGTTTGTTTTCGTGCTTCAAGGAGGACGAAGACATCTTCCAGGATAATGCGAACCGTTTTCTGACGGCCATCCGGCCGGCCCTGGGCGCTTTGTTTGCCATCCTGTTCTCTCTGTTCCTGGATTGGGAGATCATCCCCGGTCTTTCCATTGACAATGCCGGGACGGTGATCTTCGTATCTTTTCTGATGGGATTCTCTACCCGCTTTGCGATGAGTATTTTTGGCAAGGTGGTTCCTGGCATAAGCAATCAGCCCGGGGCACTTCCGGCTGCCTCCATCGGCTCATCGGACCAGGTAGCCGACAGCGACACGGGACTGCTTTCAAGCTCCTTCAGCCCGCCCCCTGCTGTTCCGCCGTCTTCTTTTTCTCCCGATGGCAGCACCTATACCCCGGCGGATTATCCGCCGGTACCTTCCGGTGAGCCTTTTTCCGTACCGGAGGAATCCCTGCCGGAACAGGGACCGGTTAATCCCAGCCTGTGAACGGGCAGAACATCAGCCCTGAAGCTTGCGTTTGAGAAGGTCGTTCAAAAGCGTATTCAGCATGCATGTTCTTGTGTTCCCTTTGGTGTTGCTTGCGGGCTTTCTGCTCAGTTGCGGAAACGTCAATCCGCCCCTCAAGTGGCTTTCTTCGGCCGATCCCGACCTCGCCCGCATTGAGCTGCCGCCGGGTTTTGAGATCAGCTACTACGCGCAAAATGTCGTAAATGCCCGCTCGCTCTGCCGCTCTCCGGGGGGCACTCTTTACGTGGGCACCCGGGATGAAGGCAAGCTCTACGCCCTGGTAGATACCGACCGCGATTACCGGGCCGATGCGCAATACACCCTGGCCGAAGGCCTGAATATGCCCAACGGCGTGGCCTTTCGCAACGGGGACCTCTACGTGGCCGAGGTCAGCCGCATCCTCCGCTTTCCCGGTATTGAACAACGGCTCGACGATCCGCCTGCTCCGGAGGTGATCTACGATGGCTATCCTGCAGAAACCCATCACGGCTGGAAATACATCGCCTTCGGACCGGACGGAAAGCTGTACGTACCGGTAGGCGCTCCCTGCAACATCTGCAAGAGCGAGGATTCCGTTTTTGCATCCATTACCCGTCTCAATCCCGACGGCACGGATCGCGAGATCGTACACCGAGGCATACGCAACACAGTGGGCTTCACCTGGCATCCCGAGACCGGAGAGCTGTGGTTTACCGACAACGGAAGAGACTGGATGGGCGATGACCTGCCGCCCTGTGAGCTCAACCACGCCCCGCGCGAGGGCATGCATTTCGGCTATCCCTATTGCCACGGCGGCGACGTACCCGACCCGAAGTTCGGCGACCAGCGCAGCTGCACCGAATTCACCCCGCCCGTACAAAAACTGGGCCCTCACGTGGCCCCCCTGGGCATGGAGTTTTACCGGGGGACCCAGTTTCCGGAGGCGTACCGCCATCAGGTCTTCATTGCCGAACACGGCAGCTGGAACCGCTCCGAAAAGATTGGATACCGCGTTGTGCTGGTAACCCTGGAAGGCAACCGGGCCACCAGCTACGAACCCTTCGCCTCCGGCTGGCTGAACGAGGAGGATCAGAGCGTCTGGGGGCGGCCGGTGGATCTGGAGCATCTGCCCGACGGCTCCCTGCTGGTGAGCGATGACTACGGAAATGCCATCTACCGGATCGCCTACACCGGCAACAACAGCCGTTGACCAGCACATCCCGATCCGTGGCTTCGGCTTACCTCCCCCCTTGGATTTCCCAGTCCATATACTCTTCCGAATCATCGGAGGGATCGGCCCGGTACTCGGGTATGTCCTCCCAGGTATCCGGTTCGTAGATCGGTTGGACTTCCATGCCGAAGCGCTGCTGCAGGGCCAGCTGTATGGCTGACCGCTGCTGGCTGGTGCGCTCGAAGTGCTCTTTCACCGCTCGCTTGGCCTTGCGCACTTCGTAATCCGACTCGTCACCCCGGATCTGGTAGTAGAGGTTTACGAATCCATGCTGCCGGGCGGGGATGGGGCGCAGCTCGGGATCGTGGCGCTTGATCTTCTGGCCGATGGCTTGCAGCACGTTCACCTTTACATGGTAGAGGTATTCGTTGGAAAAGGTGTGTTCCCCGCTGAGGGTGAGGTTGGCCGCGCTGCTCTGTATGAACATGGCGGGCAAATACAGGCGCTGGTTGCGGATCTCCAGGTAGTTCTCCAGATCGGAAAACCGGATTCGCTCCAGATCCCTGTGCTTGAGGACGGCCGAGAAGTTTTCCAGCAGCTCGAAGTCGTGCAGTTCGCCTTCTGCAATGCGCACACTGGCCAGCACCTGGAGTTTTTCCGGTTCGAAACGGCCCATCTCGTCGAAGAAGGCCATGATGACCATGCGCGCATCCAACTGGCCGCTGATGTGTTCGTGGGTGAGCGTGCTTTGGCCGAAGTCGTTGGATTGGCGGAAAAACTCGGAGGCATCGATCTGCCTGCTCTCCAGCTCGGCCACCAGGCGCGGGTGGCGCTCGAAGTACAGGTCGCCATCCACCAGGAAGGATCCGCCCATGGCTTTCGTGGTTCCGTATATGTTGAGTTCGTCGTTCTTCACCTGGAGTTTCCCCACGAAATCCCGGCCTTCGATCTCGCCGTAGCGGAAGGCGTCGATCGTGGTCTGGAAGGCGCCGTCCAGCAGCCTGGTAAGTCGCTGGCGGGTTTGCACTTGTTTTGCGCGTATGGCCCGGGCTTCTTCTGCACTCACCTCTTTGGCTTCTTCCTCGGTCAGCACCACATCCATGGCGCCCAGCATTTCACCCACGTCCAGGGATTCGCCCTCCAGTTTGGCATTGAAGCGCAGTTCGGCATTTTGGGTGTTAAGGGAGTCGGCAAACAACACGGGCAAGAGGTTGTAGGCATTGCCCGTAAATTCGAGTTCGGTACCGGGGCCCTCCAGTTTGAGGCCGCGCACCTCCAGCAGGTTGCCCTTGAGCTGTACCTCGCCGCGGTCCAGCAGCAGCTTGCGCTCGTTCAGCTCCAGGACGGCATCGTCAAAGCGGATCAGCCCGGAGGCCTTCACCTGGCTGATCCGCCGGGTGTTGATCATATCTTCGTACCGCCCCTGAATGCTCAGCCGCTCAATCTCGATCTCGCCGTCGCCCCCGGAAATACTGGGATTGTCAAAAACACTGTAGATCGCCTCCAGGGGAATGGCGCCGTCCACGCGCAGGTCCAGATAGGGATTGTCCAGATCGCGCAGGTCCATCTGGGCCTCGATGCGCTCCCGGTTGAAGTAACCCACCAACTGCTTGATCTCCAGGGTTGAGCTTCGGTTGGAGCGGTCCTTGCCGTTGGAAAAATAGGCTTCGAGGGTGACGTCCTTGAGGTCTTCCATCAGTTTCGAGCTGGTGATGCGACCTCTGTCCAGAAAAAAGCGGGCCGTGATGGCAGGCATTTCCTGTTTGCGGGCCTTCCCTTTCAGGTCTGCTTCGAAGTTGAAGCGACCCCTGCTGTTGAGGTCGCCCAGGGCTTTCCGGTAAGAAGCCGGCAACAGTTCGATGGCTCCGCCCAGGCTGCCATCCTCATTTGATAGCTCAATGTCGTAGTTGGATACGCCCGCCTCGGTCGTCACCGTACCCCGCACGGCGAATACATTGGGCCCCACCTCAAAGCGCACCCCGCGCAGTTCGTATTGTCTGCGATCCAAATCCACCAGGACTTCCGCATTCAGCGCGAGGGGCGTACCCACCAAATAACGCACTTCATTCTGCTCCCAGAAACGGGACTCTCCTTCCATCTCCGCATTCATCAGGAAGCGGCGGGTGGAAAATTCGCCGGAGAGGGTCGCATCCTGAATGCGCAGTACGCCTTCCCGCTGCAAGGGCTGGTCGCGGTAGTACAACTCTACGTTCTTCAGGCGGGCCTCTTTGAGCTCAATCCCCGTTTCCCGGCCGGAACCGGAATCCTCGGCTGTGGTTTTGAACAGGTCGTAATTGGGCCTGCCGGCTGGATCGCGGCCCAGGCTTAGAGCGGCATCCGAAATAACGACGGAGCGCAGTTTGTAGTTGCGGCTCAGAAAACTGAGCAGACTCAGCCGAAAGGACACTTCCTTGGCCTCCAACAGGAGTCCTCCCTGTGTGTCGTCCATTTCCACGCCCATCAGATTGACGCCCACGGAGGGAAAGGTCCGGATCAGGCTGATGTCGAAGCCATCCAGCCGCATTTCTGTTTTCAGTTGTTCATTGACCAACGAGACAACCTGCCTCCCGATCTGATCGTCGTACAAAGAGGAGATCAGCCAGGCTCCGCCAATGAGCAATCCGAGAAAAATCAGGGCGGCCCACCCGAGCCGCTTGAGCATCCGTTTCATAGAAAGCGCTGTGATTCCGTTTCGGAGAAAAAATAAAAGGCATCCGTCAATAGACAAACGGCTGGCAAGCGTTTTTCTATGCTTTCGCAGGTAGGAATTTTTTGGGTAGCTTCTATTGTTCCTTTTGTAAAAGGGTTCTATATTTGCACTCGCTTCAAAAAGAAGGGCGATTAGCTCAGTTGGTTTAGAGCACCTGCCTTACAAGCAGGGGGTCGTTGGTTCGAATCCATCATCGCCCACA
>JAJDFU010000425.1:0-2261 GCA_020528935.1 Saprospiraceae bacterium
TCGGCAAGGACGGGTGGTGGAGGCGCCCATCGCACATGCCCGGCGGCCGGGGAAGTGGATCATGCATCCCGTCGTACGGGGGCCCGACGGGCTGGCCATGAGTTCCCGGAATGTGCGATTGAGCCCGGCCATGCGCAGGCGAGCCCCCGTGCTGCACCAGAGCCTCGAAGCCGCAGGCCGCGCCTTCCGGGAGGGGCGCTCGCCGAAGGAGATCGAACAGCAGAGCCTGGAACGCATCCGGGGGGCTGGCCTGGAGCCGGAGTATTTTTCCATTGTCAACGCGGCAAATCTGCAGCCCTGGGACGGCACCTCGCCGGCTATCGCCTGCGTGGCGGCCTGGGCCGGCGAGGTGCGCCTCATCGACAATGCCCTGCTCAACTAAATGCGCTCCTGAAGGGTTTTTTCAAGGCAACTTCTCTTTAGTCCTGAAAAATGCAGACTTTTGCACTGCCCAAAAGGAGGGGCAAATGTGCATTGGCTTAATTTAGTGGCACTTATGTTGATCCATCGGTTTAAATCCAAAATACATCGGGCGACCATCACGCAGGCCGACCTCAACTACATCGGAAGCATTACCATCGACGAAGAGCTCATGGAAGCAGCCAACCTGATGGAAGGCGAACGCGTACAGGTGGTGAACAACAACAATGGCGAGCGGCTCGAGACCTATGTCATCCGGGGCGAACGCGGTACCGGCACCATTTGCCTCAACGGGGCCGCAGCCCGCAAGGCCCAGGTGGGCGATACCGTCATCATCATTGCCTACGCCTGGATGGAACCGGAAGAGGCCCGCGAGTTCAAACCCAGCGTTGTGTTCCCCGACGAGAATAATCACATCCCCAAAACCAACGGCTTGCATCAGCAGGATGCGCCCGGGCGCGTGCGCTGATCTTTTCCCGGTGTCGCGGAAGCAAAAGTGTACCTTTGCCCGGCCTCGGCGGGCACCCCTTTCACCAAACTACTACAGGGCATTGAAGCGGCTTCTCATCCAACTGGTAAAATTCCTTTTTTTCCTGGGCCTGGGTGTAGGCATCCTCTACCTGGTGTATCGCGGCCAAAACCGCGCCTATCAGGAAGATTGTGCCCTCAAAGGCATCCCGGCGGCCGATTGCAGCCTGCTGGACAAGGTGATTGCCGACTTCGGTCAGGTCAACTACGCCTGGATCCTGCTGGTGTTGACGGCCTTTACCCTCAGCAACGTAAGCCGGGCCATCCGCTGGAATATGCTGCTGAAATCCATGGGCTATACGCCCCGCCTCAGCAACGGTTTTCTCACCATTGTGCTGGGATACTTTGCCAACCTGGGCCTGCCCCGCCTGGGCGAGGTCGTGCGCGCCGGCACTATGGCCCGCTACGAAAACATGCCGGTCGAGAAGGTGATGGGCACGATCGTAGTGGACCGTGTAGTGGATGTGATCAGCATCCTGCTGGTTTCTGCCCTGGCCTTTTTCCTGCAGTACGATGCCATCTGGGCTTTTTTGGACCAACAGGTGGACCTGGGGGATCGCTTTGGCGGACTGGCCAACCTGTTCTGGGCACTGGTGCTGAGCGGCCTGCTCGTTCTGGGCGCCTTTTTCCTCTTCCGCAGGCGACTGGAAGGCTTTGCACTGTACCAAAAAGTAGTGAACATCGGCCGGGGCTTCCTGGAAGGGTTGCAGACCATCGGGAAGCTAGACAAACCCTGGTTGTTCGTGCTGCACAGCATCAACATCTGGTTCATGTACTTTCTCATGACCTACCTCTGCTTTTTTGCCTTCGCCCCTACCGCGCATCTGGGGCCCGTGGCGGCCCTGCTGGTCTTCGTCTTTGGCGGCTGGGGCATCGTGATCCCCTCGCCGGGAGGTATGGGCACCTACCACTTCCTGGCGCAAACCGCGCTCAGCATTTACGGTATCAGTGGCGATGATGCCTTTTCCTGGGCCAATATTGCTTTTTTCTCCATACAACTGGGCAACAATATCCTCCTTGGCCTGCTGGCCTTGCTGATCCTACCGCTCCGCAACCGCAACTATCATCCGCAGCAAATCCAATATGAGCAAGCCGCTTGATCACATCCGGGGCAAAGCCATGGACTGGCCTGCAGCGAGCCGGAGGGTGAAAGCCTGGCAATCGCAGGGGCAGGTAGTCGTGTTTACCAACGGCTGTTTCGACCTGCTCCACTACGGGCACGTCCATTACCTGGCCGAAGCGGCCGGCCTGGGCGACCGGCCCGTAATCGGGCTCAACAGCGACGCCTCGGGGCCCGCCCCTTATACACCTCT
>JAJDFU010000425.1:2271-4676 GCA_020528935.1 Saprospiraceae bacterium
TTCGACCTGCTCCGCTGCGGGCGCGTCCATTCGCGGGCCGAAGCGGCCGGCGTGGGCGACCGGATCGTAATCGGGCTCAACGGCGACGCCTCGGTGCGGCGGCTCAAAGGAGACCACCGCCCCATTCAGGATCAGCACTCCCGTCAGCTGGTCCTGGCCGCGCTGGCTGCAGTGGACGGCGTAGTGCTCTTCGAGCAGGATACCCCCCGGGAGCTGATCCGAACCCTGAGCCCCGATGTGCTTGTTAAAGGAGGAGACTATCGCCCCGAGGAGGTGGCGGGTGCCGACTGGGTGCTTCAGCAGGGCGGCAGCGTGCGCATCCTCTCTTTTGTGGAAGGCTATTCCACCAGCCGCATTGAAGAAAAAATTCGCCGGCATGCCGGCTAAGCTGCTATTGCTATGACCACAATCCAAGATGTGACCCGATACCTGGAAGGTATTGCTCCGCCTCGTTACCAGGAGTCCTACGACAATGCCGGCCTGCTGGTGGGCGATGCCGGCACCGAGCTCACCGGCATCCTCACCTGCCTGGATGCCACCGAGGCGGTGATCGACGAAGCGGCCGACAAGGGCTGCAACCTCGTAGTCGCTCATCACCCCATCATTTTCAAAGGCCTCAAGCGCCTCACCGGCAGCAATTACGTACAGCGCAGTGTACAAAAGGCCATACGCCGGGAAGTAGCGGTTTATGCCGTGCACACCAACCTGGACAACGTTCTTCACTCCGGTGTGAATGAGCGCATTGCCCAGCGCCTGGACCTGCAGCACTACCGCTTGCTGGCCCCCAAGCCCGCACAGCGAAAAGTGGAGCTGTTTATGCCCGCAGCAGAGTCTCCCGAACTGCTGAAGCGGCTTCATACGGCCGGCCTGCACGGTCATCCCGCCCCGGGCGGGCAACTCCGCCTGGAGGGGGTGGTGGACGAAGACCGCCTGCAGGAGATCCGGCAATGGATCGGCGGGCACGCCATGCACAGCTACCCGGTGGATCAGACCAGCGAACAGGTGGGCGCCGGCATGGTGGGCGAACTGCCCGAACCCATGGATGAAATAGACTTCCTTTATTTTCTCAAAGACCGCATGCAGACCAAAGTGGTGCGGCACACGCGCCTACTGGGCAGGCCCGTACAGCGGGTGGCCCTCTGTGGAGGAGCCGGCAGCTTCCTGTTACCGAAGGCCAAGCAGGTCGGCGCGCAGGTCTTCATCACCGGCGACTACAAGTACCACGATTTTTTCGATGCTGAAGACCAGATCCTGATCGCCGATGTCGGCCATTACGAGAGCGAACAGTTTACCATCCCCTTGCTCAGGGAGTTATTGTCCGAAAAATTTCCTAATTTCGCGGTTCATTTGGCGGAGGTGCAAACCAATCCCGTCCATTATCTTTTCTAAACCAAGCAATCCCACCCATGGCGGAAAAGTCGGTAGCTGAAAAACTTAAAGACCTCTATCACTTGCAAAACATCGACTCGCAGATCGACGAGATCGAAGTGCTCAAAGGCGAACTGCCCATTGAGGTCAGCGACCTGGAAGACGAGATCGCAGGGCTGGAAACGCGAGCCGGCCGCTTGCAACAGACTGTAGACGAGCTGAATGCCGAAGTGAGCCAGTACGAAAAAAATACCAATGAAGCCAACGCACTCATTGAGCGCTATACTTCCCAACTCGACGACGTCAAGAACAACCGCGAATTTGAATCCCTGAACAAAGAACTGGAATTGCAGCGCCTGGATATCCAGCTGTTCGAGAAGAAAATGCGCGAACTCAACGATACCATAGCCGGCAAGAAAGAGACGCTGGAAGCCACCCGGGAGCGCCTCGAAAAAAAGGCCAAAGAGCTGGAAACTAAAAAGGTGGAGCTCAACGAGATCATTGAGAAAACGGAAAAAGAGGAGAAGAAACTGCGCAAGGAATCCGAAAAGGCGCGCAAGAAGATCGAGGAGCGACTGCTAAAGGCCTACGACAGGATCCGCAACAACTATCGCAACGGGCTGGCCGTGGTAACGGTGGAGCGCGATGCCTGCGGTGGCTGCTTCAACCAGATCCCGCCGCAGACCCAGCTGGAGATCGCCATGCACAAGAAGATCCTCGCCTGCGAGCACTGCGGGCGAATCCTGATGGACAAAGAAACCGGCACGATCGCAGAGGCTCAAGAGGAACCCGCCAAAGACTGCGACGCAGCGGTAGAAACAAGCTTGCAGAAAACGCCCGCCGGAACGGCTGAAATTACGGGCGGGGTTTTTCATTTCACTGGTTTTCGCGGATAATCTCGCCTGACGGCAGTCAGGAATGGCCTCTGCTGCAGAGGCATGAAAACCGTATAATATTTTGATATGCAGAGTCTTATACCATTTTAACCCGGAAAATTCACCGAATTTTCCGCCCGAAGGACTGACGAATTGCAAAAT
>JAJDFU010000099.1 GCA_020528935.1 Saprospiraceae bacterium
TTAACCCATTTGGAAGCGGTATTATTTTTTAAGCGCGTATTCACGGTTTTAAGGATAAAATGCCTCGTAAGAATATGGCATTTTATCATTAAAACCGTATAACAGTAAGAATTGAACTGCATTATTCGTAATGGTTTGATTTACAAAATTTTGCAATTCGTCAGTCCTTCGGGCGGAAAATTCGGTGAATTTTCCGGGTTAAGCGAACCTTTTGGACAACGGGTTCGTCCTTATGTATGCACCTCAGCGCAATTCAAATGACTATGAAAGGGAAGATCGGATGGTTGATTTTGTTTGCTGTTTGGATAGCGGCCGGACCGGCCTGGGCTCAGCAGCGTGAAAATCTGGTGCAATTTTCCGGCATGGTGCTGGACGGCAGCGAAGAGGAACTTTTCCCGGTGCCGTACACCAACATCCTGGTAAAAGGCAAAGGGCGAGGCACCTATTCCGATCTGCGCGGCTTTTTTTCCATTGTAGTGGAAAAAGGCGATACGGTGATCTTTTCAGCCATTGGCTATAAAACTGTGGAGTACGTTATCCCGAGCGATCTTCAGGAAAACCGGTATTCCCTGGTCCAACTGATGACGCGCGATGCCGTCAATCTACCCGAAACCGTCGTTTTCCCCTGGCCCAGCCGCGACCACTTCCGTCTCGAGTTTCTGGCCATGGATGTTACGCCGGAGCTGCAGAGCAATGCCGCCCGAAACCTGGCCGATGCCCCTATGGCACGCCTGCAACAACAACTTCCCCGCGACGGAGTGGAAAATTCCATGTACTACCTGCGCCAACAGGCGCGCGACTACTACCACATTGGGCAGCTCCCGCCCATGAATATCTTCAATCCCGTTGCCTGGAAGCAGTTTTTCGACTCCTGGAAGAACGGAGACTTCAAGAAGAAGGATAAGTAATTCTGTTTACCGGCTGTCCCCTGCCTACGATATCGTCATACCTCCGTCGGCAACGTAGAGCGAGCCGGTGATATAGCTGGCCTCGTCGCTGGCCAGAAAGGTCACCAAATGGGCGATCTCTTCCTCCTTTCCGTAGCGCCCCAGGGGCACCTGCTGGGAGAACGCTTCGTGGACGCTCTGGGGGTCGTCGGGGTTCATGCCTTTCTCCAGGGATTCCATCATGCGGCTGTCGATCACGCCGGGATGTACGCTGTTTACCCGCACGCCGTGGCCGGCCGCTTCGGCTGCCGCTGTGCGCATGATACCGATCACGGCGTGTTTGCTGGTGATGTAGGCCACCATACCCGGATTGCCAATAAGCCCGGCTACCGAAGAGGTAATGATGATGCTGCCCTTTTTCCGCTCCAGCATGTGGGGCATCACGTACTTCATGCCCAGGAACACGCCCTTGACGTTCACATCGACGACCTTCTGGAAATCCTCTTCCGGATATTCGGGAATGGAATGCACCGCCCCTTCGATGCCGGCATTGTTGAAGAATACGTCTATGTGGCCAAACGCATCCAGCGCGGCCTTCACATAGGCCTGTACATCCTTGCTTTGGCTCACGTCGGCCTGGATGTACTGCACCTGATCGGGAGCCAGCTCGCCGGCTTTTTTCTTCAGCCCCTCTTCGTCCAGGTCCACCAGCATGACGCGGGCGCCTTCTTCTACAAATTTCCTGGCCGCAGCAAAGCCGATCTCGCCGGCACCACCGGTAATGATGGCTGTCTTGTCTTGGAGTCGATTCATGGATTGGATTGTGTTTTCTGTTATCTGTGCTATTCATGCAACGGAGGGCGTTCGCAGGATGTTTGGTCACCTGCCCAGGAATGGAAATAAAAAAGGATGCCCGAAGACATCCTCCTTTTCGCTTTACAGGCCCGGATCAGGTCGCCGGTTGGTATAGTTGCGAGTTATCCACGAAGATCAAATACTCCTTGATCTTGTCGCCTTCCATTTTGAAGGTGTTCGAGAACCAGCAGGGGTAGGTCGAGCCGTCATGGCGGGTGTAGGTCACCCGGCCGTTCATCACATAACCGTCGGGAACCTTCCAGGATTCCAGCTGATCGTGGCGGGTGCCCTTAATACTGGCAAAGAAGTGCTCAAGAAAGGGGATGATCTCTTTTTTTCCAATGACCGGCGGATGATTCGAAAAGCGGAAAACGGCGTCTTCCGTCATGAAATCGGCCAGGCCGTGTGCATCGCTTTGGTCTACAGTCTCAAATACCGATTGAATGAATGCGTCGTTCTGCATGAGGAGTTAAAAGTTGGAAAAGAACAGGGATGCTACCCGGCATCCCTGCAGGTGAACAAATCCGTTGGTTCATCTAGCTCTTCGCCAGCTCTTCCCGGATCTTGTTCAGGGCCGAACCAGCGCGCACCCACTCGATCTGGGCCCTGTTGTAGGTGTGGTTCACCTCGAACTCGTCTTTGCTGCCGTCGCGGTGGTGGAGCACCACGGTCAGCGGCTTATCGGGCGCCATTTGCTCAAAGCCGGCGATATCGATCAGGTCGTCCTGACGCACCTTTTCATAATCGTCGGGATTGGCAAAGGTGAGGGCCAGCATGCCCTGCTTTTTGAGATTGGTTTCGTGGATGCGGGCAAAGGATTTGACGATCACGGCCTTCACGCCCAGGTGGCGCGGCTGCATGGCGGCATGCTCGCGGCTGGAGCCCTCGCCGTAGTTGTCTTCGCCGAAAACCACCGTACCGATACCGGCGGCCTTGTATTTGCGGGCCGAGTCGGGCACGGCCATAAATTCGGCCTCCTGCTCGTCATCCACGTAGTTGGCCACCTTGTTCATCTAGTCGTTAAAGTAGTTGACGGCGCCGATAAAGGTATTGTTGGCGATGTTGTCGAGGTGGCCGCGAAACTTCAACCAGGGGCCGGCCATGGAGATGTGGTCGGTTGTGCACTTGCCCTTGGCCTTGATGAGCAGGCGCATGCCCTTGAGCTGTTCGGAGGTGATGGGCTCGAAGGGCGTGAGCAGCTGGATGCGATTGCTGTCGGGTGCCACTTTCACTTCCACCTCCCGTCCGTTTTCGGCCGGCGGCTGGAAGCCGGGATCCTTCACGTCGAAACCCTTGGCCGGCAGCTCGACGCCCTGCGGAGGTTCCAGGCGCACCTCTTCGCCCTCTTCGTTGACCAACGCATCAGTCAGGGGGTTGAAGGTGAGATCGCCTGCAATGGCCATAGCTGTAACAATCTCGGGAGAGGCCACAAAGGCCCGCGTTTGCGGATTGCCGTCGTTGCGCTTGCTGAAGTTGCGGTTGAAGGAGGTGATGATGGAGTTGGCGCGATCGGGGTCGTCGGTGTGGCGGGCCCACTGGCCGATGCATGGGCCGCAGGCATTGGCCAGCACGATGCCGCCCATATCCTCGAAGGACTGCAGCTGCCCGTCGCGATCCACCGTGTATCGGATCTGTTCGGAGCCCGGCGTTACGGTAAATTCCGATTTGACCTTCAGTTTCTTACCCACGGCCTGCCGGGCCAGGGATGCGGCGCGGTCCAGGTCTTCATAGCTGGAGTTGGTACACGAGCCGATGAGGCCAACCTCCAGCTTCTGGGGATAACCGTTTTCCTTAACCGCCTCGGCGAATTTGCTGATGGGCCAGGCCAGGTCGGGCGTGTAGGGGCCGTTGATGTGCGGCTCCAGGGTACTGAGGTCAATTTCGATCACCTGGTCGAAGTAGTCCTCGGGATTGGCATAGCACTCGGGGTCGCCGGTGAGGTGCTCGGCCACGCCGTCGGCCAGGTCGGCCACCTCGGCCCGTTCGGTGGCGCGCAGGTAGCGACTCATAGCTTCGTCGTAGCCGAAGGTGCTGGTAGTAGCCCCGATCTCGGCGCCCATATTGCAGATGGTCCCTTTGCCGGTACAGGACAGGCTCTTAGCGCCCTCGCCGAAGTACTCCACGATGGCGCCGGTACCGCCTTTCACGGTGAGTATGCCGGCCACTTTGAGGATCACGTCCTTGGAGGACGTCCAGCCGCTCATCTTGCCGGTGAGTTTCACGCCGATCAGCTTGGGCATCTTCAGCTCCCAGGGCATCCCGGCCATGACGTCTACGGCATCCGCCCCACCCACGCCAATGGCCACCATCCCGAGTCCGCCGGCATTGGGGGTGTGCGAATCGGTGCCGATCATCATGCCGCCCGGGAAAGCGTAGTTCTCCAGTACGATCTGGTGAATGATGCCTGCACCCGGCTTCCAGAAGCCGATGCCGTACTTGTTGGATATGGAAGAAAGGAACTCAAAAACCTCCGAGTTGGTGTTCAATGCATTTTTCAGGTCTTGCTCGGCTCCTATCTCGGCCTGAATGAGGTGGTCGCAGTGCACCGTAGTGGGAACAGCCACATTGTCGCGGCCGGCCGTCATAAATTGCAAGAGGGCCATTTGGGCCGTAGCATCCTGCATAGCTACCCGGTCCGGAGCGAAAAAGACGTAATCTTTGCCGCGTTGATAATTTTGCAGGGGCGATTCCGCATGGAGATGGGTGTACAGGATCTTTTCGGCCAGCGTAAGGGGTCGCCCCAACTGGGACTTGGCCTGGTTTACTTTTTCGGGCAAGGCCTGATAAAAGGCCCTGATCATATCTATGTCGAAGGGCATGATGAAATGATTTTTGTTTGGACAGAATAGCCGGCTTAAAGGTAGCCTTTTTCGGCATTTTACCTTTTGGCCTTTCTATATAGAAAAAGCCTTCGACCGGGCAGAAGTTTGGAAAAAGGACGGGAAAAACCGGAGTCTGCCATACCCCTATCAAAAGGTCTGGGCGCGCCCAAGCTTTTTCACGGGCGCATATATGCGACTCGAGGTGGTTGGAAGTCCTCCCAACCCCTTCCTTGCCGGAATAAAAGTGCAGCAAGCGTTCACATTTGCTTTTCCAGGCGCTCGAGCAGGCGAGAGGTGATGCGGAGGAAATCCATCTCTGTAATGATGCCGACGAGTTCGCGGGGTTTTTCCTCGCCTTCCTTGATTACGGGCAGGCAGCCGATCTTGCGGTCGCGCATAGTGGCCATGGCGTCCATGATGCTCGCCTCCGGCGAAATGGCAATGGGTTGCTGGATCATAATGTCCTTTACCAGGGAGGGGCGCCGGCTGTTGATGCTGTACCGTTTGGCAAAATGCCGCAGCAGCAGGCGAGAGGTAATGAGCCCCACCAGGTTGCCGTCGGAATCTTCCACCGGCATGTAGCGGATCTTTCGCCAGTCCATCATTTCGGCGACCAGGTCAATGAGGTCGCCCTCGCGAACGGTAAACAGATCGGTGGACATGCACTCGTCCACGCGCAGATCGGAGGGTTTGTAGTCTTCCAGATCGTGCAGTTCCGGCGATTCCCAGCAATGGCCGGGAATGTTGGACCACTGGTTTTTCTTAATGGCGGCCGTCAGGGCGCTAAGGGCTTCGTCCCGGCTGGTCTCGCGCATGAGCTTGGTAAAGGCCTTGAGCTGCCAGCGGGCGCCGTTGCGGTGCTCTTTTACGCGATCCTCGATGATGCCGAGGTATTTGTCGATGTCGCCGGAGTCCACATTGCGGCTTTCGAGGCCCTGGCGGGCCAGGGGCAGCAGTTCCTTTTCGATCAGTTCGTGGGCCGTATAGCGCTTGTCGTCAAACCAGTTGAACTTGGATTCGATGCCGAAGCGGGCCGCCTTGCCGAAGTTGTCGCGCGCGTCTTCCCATTCCATGTACTCGCGCACATCCGGGCAGGTCTGTCCCATGCCAACCATGGCGCCGAGCCAGAAGGCCGCATTGGCGATCTCATCGACTACCGTGGGGCCCGAGGGCAACACCCGGTTCTCGATGCGCAGATGGGGCTTGCCCGTATCGCTGATGCCGTAGCAGGGCCGGTTCCAGCGATAGACGGTGGAATTGTGCACCTGCAGACACTTGAGCTTGGGCACTTCGCCGTTTTTCACCTTCCGTATGGAGTCCTCTTCCTCGTTGGCGCTCAACAACACCCGGAAGCGGGCGATATCCTCCTTGTGAATGTCGAGCACGGAGTTTTCCAGCCAGTGCTTGCCGAAGCTCACGCGCGGACTGCGTTCGCGCATATGCTCGTGGGTAGTGCGTATGTCAATGGACTGCTGGAAGAGGGCGATGCGGGTTTCGTGCCACAGCCGTTTTCCGAAAACGACGGGCGAGTTGGCAGCTACGGCCAGAGTAGGAGCCGCCAGGGCCTGAGCGATGTTGTACATGTGCACAAAATCGGACGGCGCCACCTGCAGGTGCACCTGGAAGGAGGTATTGCAGGCCTCCAGCAAGGGCGAGTTGTGCTTCACCAGCAGCTCATCTATGCCGAGTATGCGCAGCTCGTAGGCATTGCCTTCCAGGTGGTTGTCAATGGCCTCCATCAGCGCCTTGTAGCGCACCATGGGGGTGAGGTTGTGCATCTCCAGGTCGAACTTGCGGAGCGTGGGCAGAATGCCGGTAAGGATGACGTCGGCATTGAATTCGGCCAGATTGCTTCGAATGAGCTGCAGGCGCTCCTCGGTCTCGCGCTCCAGCTCGGTAAGGCACTTGCCTTCAAAGAGTTGGGGCGTGGAATTGATCTCCAGGTTGAAGCGGGCCAGCTCGGTATCCAGCCAAGGCGCGCCCTCCATCCGCTCGATCAGCTCCATGCTGATGGAAGCCGGCTTGAGGGTCGTATTGTCCACCAGGAACATCTCCTGCTCGGCGCCTATGCGAATGGGATCGGTCTCAAACCAATCGTTTTCCAGCATGTACTCGAGCGCGTTCATGTCTTTGAGAAGGCACTTCACAAAGCGCTGCATGGCGCCTTTTTCCGAAAACAAGGATACCTTTTGCTCGCCCATAGCTGAAAAGAAGTGAGTTTGTTTTCCAATATAGCAGATTCTTGCAAGGTTTCCAGCATTTTTGCGTTATGAGCTACATGAATCGCCTTCCCAACTACCTGGCCTTGGGAGTTTTGTTGCTGGTCCTGGCATCTTGTAGCCGGGAGAATCGGGACCGGCTCTTTGTCCTGGTCTATCCCAACCTTCAATTTGAATTCGAAGCCGGCCTGAATCCAAATTTTCCACAGGTCAAGGCCTTTACCCCCCTGCCCACCAATTTTCTGGACCTGGCCCAGCAAAACGGCGTCGACACCAGCCTGGTGGCCGGTATATTTCCGCTGGATGCCCGGCTCACAGCCCTGGATGTCAACAATTACAGCTTCATCAACAGCATGTCCGTACTGATCTGTCCGGCCGATGAAGGCGAGTGCAACCTGCAGTCCGACGAGGTATTCTACATCGAGCCCCAACTACAGCCCTTCGAGGGCGAGATCCGCCTGCAGCCCGGCCTGCGCAACGCGCTGCGCGACCTGCGGGGCGAGTCCTTCCGCCTGGAACTGGTCTTTTTTCTCAACCAGCCTTCCCCCTTTTCGGTGGAAAGCCTGTTTGAGATGCGCTTTGAGGCGGTGCGGTAGGGGCCGGGCTTTCCTCCCTGGTTCTCGACTCGATCAGCGTGAACGTAACGGTTGACGGCCGGCATTCCGCTTTGAAACGTTGTTCCACTCCGGAATGCGTTTCGATCAACCTATGGGTTGCCCCAATTCCATGGGGTACGATGTACAACACCACACCCCAAAGCGGGGGTGCAGCAATTGCCCAAAGCGACATTTATCATAGGAGGAGTGTCCGGAAAACTTGAGATTTACCGAAAAAGCCATGGATCGCAAGTACCGTCCGGAAAGCTTGATGATGTCTCACGGCTACAAGCCGAAGTGGTCGGAAGGCGCCATCAAATGCCCCATCTTTCAGACCTCCACCTTTGTCTTTGAATCTGCCGAAGAAGGCAAAGCCTTTTTTGAATTGGCTTATGACCTGCGCGAGGCGGAGCAGGGCGAGAAGCTGGGCCTTATTTACAGCCGCCTCAACAATCCCGACCTGGAGATCCTGGAAAACCGCCTCTGTCTGTGGGACGGTGCCGAGGAAGCCGCCGTCTTCGAGAGCGGCATGTCGGCCATCAGCACGACCCTGTTCGAGTTTCTGGCACCTGGCGACGTGCTCTTGTACAGCAGCCCGGTATACGGCGGTACGGAGCATTTCATCCATGAGGTACTGCCCAAATTCGGCATCAAGGTGATGCTTTTTGAAGCGCATACCACGGCCGAAGAGCTGAAGGAAAAGTTGGAGGCGTCCGGCCTGGCCGATCGCCTGGCCATGATCTACGTGGAAACGCCGGCCAATCCCACCAACACCATGATCGACCTGCAGGCTATGCACCGGCTGGCGGAGCACTTCAGCCGGCCGCAGCGGCGCGTACTCTTCGCCGTGGACAACACCTATCTGGGGCCCCTCTGGCAGCACCCCATGGCGCACGGAGCCGACCTGGTGATCTACTCGGCTACCAAATACATCGGCGGCCACAGCGATGTGATCGCCGGGGCCGTACTGGGCAGCCACGACCTCATCCACCGGGTGAAGACCCTGCGCACCTTCTTGGGCAATATGGCCGGCCCCTGGACGGCCTGGCTACTCATGCGCAGCCTCGAAACCCTGAAGGTGCGCATGCAGCAACAGGCAGAAAATGCACAGCAGGTGGCTCGCTTCCTGCATGGGCACCCCAAGATCAAGACCATCTACTATCCCGGCCTGCTCACGGAGGCCGACGGTGAGCAATACACGATCTTCAAACGCCAAAGCCGGTCGCCCGGCGCGATGATTGCCTTCGAACTGCACGGAGGAGAAGCGGAAGCCTTTTCCTTCCTCAACCAGCTGGGCCTCATCAAACTGGCCGTCAGCCTGGGCAGCACCGAATCGCTGGCCCAGCACCCGGCCACCATGACCCATGCCGGCATCCCGCGCGAGCAGCAGGAAGCCATCGGCATCACCGAAGGCCTGGTGCGCCTGAGCATTGGCGTGGAGTATGCCCAAGACCTCATTGCCGATCTGGAACAGGCCCTGGAAGCAGTACAGGTAGGTCAAGCGCAGGACGCCGATTTTCCTTGACCATATTCAAATATGTAAGGGTCCGGTTAAACCTTGGCCCGGCTTTTTGATCCCAGATGGAAAGCAGTTTTTTTATGCTCAAGCAGACCTGTCTTTTTTTCCTCGGTCTTGCCCTAAGCAGTGTGATCCAAGGCCAAACCGATCTGCCGGACAGCATCCGGCACGACGGCCTTATCCGACGGTACATTCTGCATCGCCCGCCCGGCGCCGACACCCTGGGCAATCTGCCCCTGGTGCTCACCCTGCACGGGGGTGGTGGCTCAGCAGCCAGTGCGATCAATTTCACCCAACTCAATCCCGTAGCGGATCAGCACGGCTTTCTGGCGGTCTACCCCCAGGGCTACACCGCCTTGCCGCAGGGCGGCTTCGCCTGGGCCGACGGCCGCGGTACGCAGGCCGACCTCAGCGGCATCGACGATGTGGGCTTTCTCCTCCGCCTGCTGGATACGCTCATTGCTGCACATGCTATCGACACAAGCCGGATCTACCTCAACGGCTTTTCCAATGGCGGTTTCATGACGCAGCGCATGGCCTGCGAGGCACCGGAGCGCTTTGCGGCCATGGCCTCCCTGGGCTGCACTATGGATACCAGCCTCTTCGCCCGCTGCGAGCCCGGCCGGCCCCTACCCATGCTGCTCCTGATGGGTACGGCCGATCCCTTCGTGCCCTACGAGGGTGGGCCCATGAACGGACCGGTATTGCCGGTAGTGGCCATGGACCGCCTTGTTGATTTCTGGTCGGCCAACAACGGCTGCCAAACCAGCCTGCCACCCGTAGACCTGCCCGACCTTGTGCCCGAAGACAACTGCACCGCAACCCGCTTCGACCGCACCGACTGCACCTGCGGTGCCGATGTGCGGCTCTTCCGGATCAACGGGGGCGGCCACACCTGGCCGGGCGTAGAACTGCCGGCCTATGAGCTCATCGCCGGAGAGACGAATGAGGACATCCAGGCCAGTGCAGAGCTCTGGGCCTTCTTTCGCCAGTACATCACCCCCTGCGATACCCTGGTATCAATTCAGGAGCCCGTCCCAAAGAACGCCCCCGCCCTTCGAATTTTTCCCAATCCGGCCCGGGCTACCCTACACCTGCAGGCCGATGCGCCCATCCGGGCGGTCCGGTTTACGGATCTGACCGGCCGGCGCAGGCCCTGGATAGAACTTCACGCCCCCCGCGCAAGCCTTCCCCTGGAGGATCTGCCTGCCGGGCTGTACGGATTGAATATCCGCATGCAGGACGGCAGCCTGTTGATACGGCAAGTGATCGTGCAGTAGCTGAATTGGATCAACGCGGTCTCAAGGCAAAAAAGAGAGGCCGGAAAGAAGGGGGCTTCCTGCTTTCCGGCCTCCGGCTTATCGAGCACTGCAGGCTTATCGGGTCCGGATCATCCGTATGGAAGTGACGAAAGTGTCCGCCTGCAGGCGGCAAAGGTACACGCCGTTCGGCAGGTCGCTGCCGTCAAATGCAAACTGGTGGAGGCCCTCGGTCAGCGGGCCATTCCACAGGGTGTGCAGGCGTTGGCCTTGCACATTGAACACCTCCAGCTGAACATTCATACGCCGGCTGAGCAGGAGCGGGATGGCGGTTCGATCCTGGAAGGGGTTGGGAGCGTTTTGCAGCAAAGTGATGTGCTGCGCACTCAACTCCGCAAACTCTTCGGTAGAAACGATCAAGTCAGGGAAAAAGGCCAGGCCGCTGATGGCCGAGTATCCCGTTGCCCCAATAACCGTTGCGGCCGCCGTTGCAGGATCGATTTCGATCAGCGCACCGGGATGATCCGGTTCATTCTGGCCAAGCCCGGCAAAGAGGCGGCCCTCCGGGCTGAATTCCAGGGAGCCCACGCTGGTAAAGCCCGTAGCTCCGATGAGCGAGGCCTGACCGGACAGGGTATCAATGACCAGTAGATCGCCGCCATTGGAACCGGAAGTGATGCCGTACAGCACCCCGTCACCGGAAAAGGCCAGGCCGCCAATGTTGTTGAAGCCGGTGTTGCCAACGACAACCAAACTCGCATCATCGGTATTGACCCGCACGAGCTGGGAGGGAGTGTTCGGACCCTCAATATAGGTGCCGAACAAGGTACCACCGGGACTGAATTCCATGCCGTTGATCGCGCCGAATGGATGATTGCCCACCAAGGAGGTATCCCCCGTCAGGTCATCCACTTGCATGAGCTGGCTCGCACCGCCGCCGGAGGTGCCGAACAAAACGGTGTCCTGGCGGAACTCGATCTCCGTGAGGGCAAGCCCGCCCTGAATACGCGCTACCAGTACCGAGCTTCCGGAAGACGGATCAATAATGATCAGATCGCCCGAACTGGCCGTGGAGGCAAAAAGCGTACCGGCAGATGGAAGTTCCCGGCCAAAACCGGTGAGCCTGGCCCGTTTCACAGGCTCGTCTTCATCGTCACTGCTGATTTCGACCAGGCTCGTCTGGAAGCCGAAATCGGTGGGGCTGTACACCACCTGGAAAGTCAGCTGCTCGCCCGGAGCCAGTGACCGCGGGAGCGCCGGCAGGTTGAGCAGAGTAAATGCCGCAGAGCCCGTGCGTTCGATCGCCGACACGGTGACCGTATCCGTACTCAGGCTTCGGAGGCGAAGGGTGCGCGGGCCGCTGGTGGAATCGATCAATACATTTCCGAAATTCAGTGATTTGGGCAGGACACCCAGCTGACGCCCGGTCAGGGATTCGTTGCGCGCCGCCAGGCCGCTGATCGCCCGGAAATCGACAGGTCCGATCAGACTGCCTGATCCGTCGATGGGATCGAGGCTGACCAGATTGTTGTTGACCGCCGCCCCTCCTGCTACACCGTAGAAATTGCCATCGTTGTCGAAGGCAATATCCGGAAGGGGGCCCACTCCCGCATTGGAAAGCAGGGTAGCGTCTCCGGTGGCCGGATTGAGGCGGTAGATCTCTCCGAGGTTGGAAGAGGCCCAAAGGCTCCCGCCCAAGGGATCGAAGGCCAGGCCGCGCAAGTCGAAGAATCCGGTATTCCCGATCAGGGTGGGTTCAGCCGTAGAAGGATCGATGCGATACAACCCACAATCCTGGCCGAATGCTCCCAGCCCGCGCCCGAACAATTACACAACGGTATCGAAGGCACAGGCCGCAACGGCTGCCAAGCCCATGCGCCCGGACACGCACACCGCACCGGATCCGGCGCCGCACAGGCGTGGCTCGGGCGTCGCGGCCAGACACCCACAGCTACA
>JAJDFU010000543.1 GCA_020528935.1 Saprospiraceae bacterium
CCGTTCCGTGTGTCGGGGTCAATCGGATCGCGTCCAGCCCCAGTTCATCGCGGTGGCCGCCCCCGGAAACGTCGTCCTGTGTCCACCGCAGGAAGAAGAAGGCCCCGGGCGCCCATGCCAGGCCGGTCAGCTCGGTGGAGCGGTCGGTTTGGACCAGGCTGCCATCTGCAGAACCGGGACTGGTGTAATCGAGGTCCGACAGCTCGATAAAGGTGTTTCCATCGGTTGAATAGGAAAAATCCAGGCTGTTGGCCCGGTCGTTGTCGTTCAGTACCCAGATGGTGTAAGCCACCTCCAGGGTCGAGATGTTGCCTCCGGTATTATTTTGAAGGCGAAGGGTGATCGCTCCCGGCGTGAAATCGCTGCCGGTGGGTTGGATCCAAAGCGCCGGGCTGGAAGGCAGGCTTCCGGGTTCATTAAAAGCGTACAATCCGCCGCTGGTCACGCCGCCGGTGGTGGGGCCTTTGGCAAAATCGCCGGTAGTAAAGGTGTCGCCGAAATCCGAATCCCCGTCGCTAAAGCCCGAAAAGGCCCAGGCATCCGAATCGAGCTGACCGGGGGTGGGCGACGGGGCGATCCCGCTGCCTTCGTAATCGTCAAAGGAAAGGGACACGGAAACGCCGGAGCCCGGAAGGCCGACCTGGGCCATGAATTGGCTTCCGAGGAAGAGGAAGGTGCATAGTAGAAGCCCTCTTTTCATTGGAACAGTCAGGTTTGGGTTTAGTGTGATCGGTTGCGCATCAGAGGTGATCCGCGATTCCTTTTGGTAAACCTTAATTTACGAGATTTCACAGGGTGTGGCGTTTTTTCCGCAGAACTTAAACTTGGCTTAACCTACCCGAACCCCAGGCCCGGGAAAGAAGAGGACTGCGAGCATTGTTTTACCTTTACCCTCAGCAGCAGAAAAGCAAGCCATGCATACGACCCGCATCTATCACGACACCTGTCCGATTTGCGGCAGCCGCGAGATCGCCTTTGCGTTTTCGGCCAAGGATAATACCGTAAGCGGCGAAACCTTCGAGGTCTGGGATTGCACCCACTGTACCTCCCGCTTCACTCAGGGCATCCCGGCGGAAGAGGACATTGGCGCCTATTACGAATCCGAAGAATACATATCCCATTCCAACACCAGCAAGGGGCTGATCAATACCCTCTATCAGCAAGTGCGCGCATTTACGCTGGTGCAAAAACGCAAGTTGATCGAGCGCCTCAGCGGGCAGACCAAGGGCACTTTGCTGGACATCGGCTGCGGGACGGGAGAGTTTCTGCGCGAAATGCAGCAACACGATTGGGAAGTAAAAGGCCTGGAGCCCTCCCCTGCCGCCCGGGATTTTGCCCGCCAAAGCTATGCCTTACAAGTGGATGAGCCGGATCAGCTCTTTGGCCTGTCCGCCCAATCCGCGGATGTGATCACCATGTGGCATGTGCTGGAGCACGTTCATCGCCTGAGCGATACGCTGAACCAGATACACGACCTACTGCGCCCCGACGGCCTGCTGCTCATCGCGGTGCCCAACTTCACCTCCTCCGACGCGGATCACTACCGGGAACACTGGGCCGCCTACGACGTACCCCGGCATTTGTACCACTTCTCACCCCGGGGCATGAAGATGCTGCTGGAAAAACACCGGTTCAGCATTCAGGAGCACCGGCCAATGCCGTTCGATGCATTTTATGTGTCCATGCTCAGCGAACAATACGCGCACGGCCGAAACCGGCTTGCCCGGGCATTTGCAGCCGGTCTGCACTCCTGGTGGAAAGCCCGC
Organism: Saprospiraceae bacterium; assembly: GCA_020528935.1. Classification (GTDB taxonomy): domain Bacteria; phylum Bacteroidota; class Bacteroidia; order Chitinophagales; family Saprospiraceae; genus JAJDFU01. The sequence continues at coordinate 1,767 of JAJDFU010000543.1, forward strand.
AGGGATGCACGGGTGGGCAGTTCGGTTTTGTATGTGGTAAAAAAATCACGAAAATAGTTGAGCCTTGCTACATCAGGTGATCACAGCTTCACAACGCTGCTCTGGTTTTACGGATTTAACCTTGACATAAGCAGTTGAAGACCAGCATATTTTCAACTGCTTATTGCCGTTATTCACGGAAATTCGTGAATAATCCAGCTTAAGAATAATAGTATGCATTGAGTTATTATTTCAATTTATTGTTTTGAAAAACAATGCCTTACCTTGTTTTTTTAAATAATATTCCATCTCAAACTAGGGGCTAATAAAAACTAAATATACATTTCACCTCTGCTTAACATCGCCCGTCTACCTTCGCTTTCGGTTTCATCTATTCCTTACCAAAACCCAATTGTTTATGAAACTTGCAACTTTACTCAGCAAGCTTTTCCTCCTGGGTTGCTTCCTGGCGATGGCGTCGGGTTTGGCAGCGCAGGGCTCCACGACGGCTGCCATGAACGGCCGGATCACGGATGCCATGGGCGCACCGCTGATCGGTGCCAATGTGCAGGCGGTGCATTTGCCCTCCGGTTCGCAGTACGGCAACTCTACGGATTTGAAAGGCTACTACCGCATTCCCGGAATGCGGGTAGGTGGTCCTTATAAAGTCACCATCTCGTACACCGGCTACGAGACGCAGGAGTACGACGATATATACCTGGACCTGGGGCAGGCCTTTCGCCTCAGCGTAGATCTGTCGGAAAGTGCGGTCCAGCTTGAAGGTGTAGAGGTAGTTGCCAATCAAAGCGATATTTTCGACGGAAACCGCACGGGACAGGAGACGGTCATCAATGAAGAAACCATTAACGAGATGCCGACCATTACCCGTTCGATTGCCGATTTTGCCCGACTCAATCCATTGGCCAGTATTGATGAGGGCTCGGACGGTTTTGAAATATCCATTGCCGGACAGAACAACCGCCTGAATGCCATTTATATCGACGGGGCAGTCAACAACGATGTATTCGGCCTGGCCGGCTCGGGCACCAATGGTGGCCAGACGGGCGCCGTGCCTATCAGCATTGACGCCATCGAGCAGTTTCAGGTTTCGGTAGCACCTTATGACGTGCGCTTGGGCGGCTTTGCCGGCGGCGCTATCAATGCGGTGACGCGTTCGGGTACCAACGAGTTCGAGGGATCGGTTTACTGGCTTTACCGAAACGAAAAGCTCGCTGGCCGCTCGCCCCTTTCTGACGACGAGGTAGACCAACGGAATGAAGACGTGGAAGAACCGGACGAACTCTTCGAACGGCAACGACTGGATCCTTTCACAGCTCAAACCGCCGGCTTTCGCCTGGGCGGGCCGCTGGTAAAGAACAAGCTCTTTTTCTTCGTGAATGCAGAGATCCAGCGCGACCGGATCCCCCAGCCTTTCGAAAATTTTGAAACCCGCTACAGGGGCGATTCTGACCGGGGTACGATCAACCAGCTCATCAATAAAATTGAGGAGTTTGGATACGATCCCGGCACTTTCGAGAACAACCAATCCAGTCTGGATCGCACCTTCATTCTCGCAAAGTTGGATTGGAACATTAATGAGAACCACAAACTCTCCCTGCGCCACTCGGTCAACGACATTGAGAACCTGGAGGCCAGAAGTTCGAACCCCTTTGACCTGGGCTTCCAGAACGGTTCTGAATTTTTCCTGTCCACTACCAACTCTACGGCTGTGGAATGGAACGGTCTGTTTGGCAACAACCTGTCCAACAACCTGAAGATCGGATACACCCGGGTGCGCGACGATCGCGATCCGCTGGGCGAGCCTTTTCCCTCCGTAGAGATCGAAGACGGTGCAGCAGAAATCGAATTTGGCGGAGAGCGCTTCTCGACGGCCAACCGTCTGGACCAGGACGTGATCACGCTGACGAACGACTTCCAGATCTTCAAGAACCGCCATACCATTACCATTGGAACCCACAACGAGTTTTACCGGGTGGCCAACCTGTTTATCCGCGAGAATTTCGGACGCTATGAGTACGACAGCGTCGATCAGTTTCTTAACGACGAGCCGGCCACCAACTACAACCACTCTTACTCTCAGGTGGATAACGTTGTGGGAGACGATTCCGAAGCCATCGCCGATTTCATCGGATTTCAATTCGGCCTGTATGCCCAGGATGAGTGGCAGGTAAAAGACAACTTCAAGCTGACCTACGGCCTGCGCCTCGACATCCCGGTCTTCCCCCGAGACGTTCCGCAGAACCGGCTGTTCAATGAGCAAACCATTCCGATCATTGAGGCTGCCCAAGCCAACGCCAGCTTCGGCGGCGTGGAGTATTTTGACGACGATCCGTTGCAGGGTGCTCGTACCGGTGGCTTCATCAACCCGCACCTGCTCTTCTCGCCACGCATCGGGTTCAACTGGGATGTGAACAACAATAAAACCACCCAAATCCGAGGTGGAGCGGGTATTTTCACCACCCGAATTCCACTGGTGTGGTTCGGTGGGGCCTACAACAATTACGGCCTGAACATCGGGGGTACCCGTATTGGCGGCAGAGTGGTCTTCAATCCGGACGTCAACCAACAACCTAAAGGTATTGACGACGACGGCAATTTGTTTTTCGAAATCGATCCCGACAATCCAGTTCCTGCCGGTCAGATCGACCTCTTTGCCGAGGATTTCCGCCTGCCGCAGATCTTTCGCGTCAACCTGGCCATCGACCAGGACCTGGGTTTCTGGGGGCTGATCGGTACGATCGAGGGGCTGTACTCCAAGAATATCAATTTCATTCGCTACCAGAATCTGAACCTGCCCCCCCCGGTAGAAGGGCTGGAAGGCACCCAGGATAACCGCCCCATCTTCAACGTTTTTGATGATTGGAACGCCACCTAACCCGGCAACTTCCTGGGCCGCACAACCAAAACGGGAAATTCCTGGATATACCTACACCACATTACCCGGCCCGCCCGGCAACAGT
>JAJDFU010000657.1 GCA_020528935.1 Saprospiraceae bacterium
TCACGGTCAAAATCTCCCCTCGCCAGACTCATACGCGATTCCCGCTTATGCACCATGTCCGGCGGGTCCATCTGAATCAATCCCTAGTGCTTCGCCAAAATGGTGTTCGATGACAAGTGGTATTCGACAGCGGTGGGTAAGAGTTGACAGTTGCTCGGAACTGCCAACTGCCAACTGCCAACTGCCAACTGCCAACTGCCAACTGCCAACTTCAAATGGAAATACTCAACAACATTACCCTCCTCGACTTCTCCCGCCTGCTGCCGGGGCCGCTGGGTACGCAGGGGCTGGCGCAGTGGGGAGCGACGATCATCAAGGTAGAGCATCCGCAGCGCAGCGATATGGCGCGCGTACAGCCGCCTTTTGCCGGGGGAAAAAGCCTCTTTTACGAGGCCCTCAACCACGGCAAGGAGGTGTGGCCTGTGGATTACACCACCACGGAGGGCAAGGAAGCCGTGCTGGGAAAGATCGCTGAAGTGGATGTACTGGTAGAGCAATTCCGGCCGGGAGTGATGGCCCAATGGGGCCTGGATTACGACAGCCTGAAAGCCGTAAAGCCCGACCTGATCTACATCTCCCTCAGCGGATTTGGACAGGAGGGGCCGCTGGCGCAGACCGCCGGGCACGACCTCAACTACCTGGCCGAGACCGGCCTGCTGAGCCTGAATACGGACGAGCAGGGCCGCCCCGTCATTCCGGGTTTCCAGCTGGCCGACATCGGCAGTGGTTCCTATCTGCTGCAGCAAGCCTGCCTGGCGGGCCTGCTGCAGCGCGAGCGCACGGGCGAGGGCAGCTATTGGGATGTCAATATGGCCGCCGGGCTGCTGCCCCTGCAGGTCTTGCCGCTATCCCAACACTGGGGCGGGCTGGACCCCTACAGCTTCCGCCTGCTCAGCGGCGGCCTGGTCAACTACAACGTCTACGCCTGCGCCGACGACCGCTGGATCGCCCTGGCTGCGCTGGAGCTCAAATTCTGGCGCGCCTTCTGCGAGCTGGTGGAGCGGCCTGACTGGGTCCGGGACAACCCGCTGGAACTGTCCGTGCAGGTCTTCCCCAAAGCGGAGGTGGAGGACCTCTTTCGCCGGAAAGACCGGGACGAATGGCTGACCCTGGCCGAGGGGCAGGACGTCTGCCTCAGTCCGGTGCGCAACCTGGCCGAAGCCCGGGATTTTGGGCTCACGCAAGACCTGGGCAAAGGGCTGAAGAGTATCGGCCATCCCTTGATTCCCCGTCGGCAGGCCGAACCTTTTTCATACTAAAGACCAGAACGCGATCGAAGCATCACCCTGTGCCACTGAAAACCGGAAACCATGAAATACCACATCCAAAACGCCACCATTTTTGACGGAAGCGGCAGAGATCGCTACACCGGCGATGCGGTCGTGGAAGACGGGCAGATCGAGCGGCTGGAGCGCGGTCCGCTCGTGACCGGGCCGGATTATCAAAAGATCGATGCCACCGGCCAATGGCTCATGCCGGGCTTTGTGGACATCCACACCCACTACGACGGCGAAGTGGAGATCTACCCGCAGCTGGACGAATCCGTGCGGCACGGGGTGACCACCGTCCTCATGGGGTCTTGTGGCATCAGCATGGTCATGGGCGATCCGGAGGAGCTCTCGGATATGTTCACCCGCGTGGAAGGCATCCCCAGCCATTACATCAAGAACTTGCTGCGCGAAAAGAAAAACTGGGACGGCCCGGCCGAATACCTGGCCCATCTCCAAAGCCTGCCCCTGGGTCCCAACATCGGGATGTTCCTGGGGCATTCCACCCTGCGGGCTTATGTGATGGGCCTGGGCCGCAGCCTGAGCCAGGACAACAAGCCCGGTCCGGAGGAAATGCAACGCATGCTCGGCATCCTGGGGGAAGCCCTGGATGAAGGCTACCTGGGCCTGTCGGTCAACCTGCTGGAATTCGACAAGATGGACGGCAGCGAGTTTCGCTCCCGCCCTACCCCGTCGGTCTTTGCCGACTGGAGTGAATACCGCCGCTTGTTCGGCCTGCTTCGCCAAAGGGAGCGCATTCTGCAGACGGTGCCCAACACGGCCAACCCCCTCACCTTCTTCAGCTTCATCTGGGAAAGCCGGGGGCTGGGCCGCAAGGGCCTGAAGACCAGCATGCTGGCCATGATCGACGGCAAAGCGGCCCGCGGCATCCACCGGGCGCTGGGCCATGCCGCCCGCTTTACCAACCGCTTCCTGGGCGGGCAGGTAAAGCTGCAGGGACTGCCCGAGCCCTTCGACGTGATCACCCACGGCTTCGATTCGCCCTTCTTCGAGGAATTCGAGAGCGGTACGGCCTACCTGCACCTGCAGGATGTGGTGGAAAAGCGGGAGCTGCTGGATAAGCCGGCCTACCGGCGGAAATTCCGGAGCCAGTGGCAGGCCAAGTTCATGCCCCGGGTATTCCATCGCAACCTCCGGGACACCCACATCGTGGACAGCCCCGCGGAGGAGCTGCGCGGAAAGTCTTTCCGGGAGCTGGCCGGCCGGGAAGGCAAGGACGAGATCGACCACTTCCTCGACCTCATCGGGCAGTACGGCAACGACCTCAAATGGTACACCGTGGTAGGCAACGACCGCCCCAACGAGCTGAACTGGATCGTGCAGCACCCCGACTGCCAGATCGGCTTCAGCGATGCCGGGGCGCACCTCAAGAATATGGCGCATTACAATTTTCCCCTGCGCCTGTTCAAGTTCGTCCGGGAGCAGCAGGCGGCAGGCCGCCAAACGCTGAGCCTGGAGCAGGCCGTACACAAGGTCACCGGCGAGCTGGCCGACTGGTTCGGGCTGGATGCCGGCCACCTGGCCCCGGGCCGGCGCGCCGACCTCGTGCTGGTGCGGCCCGGCGCCCTGGACGATCGCCTGGACGATTTGCACGAAGCCCCCATGCCGGGCATGCCCGAATTCAAGCGCCTGGTGCGCCGCAACGACGAGACCGTACCCCTGGTCATGATCAACGGCCGCATCGCCTGGGAAAACGGAAGAGCAGATACGGGCCTCGGAAAGGAGCAGGGGTTCGGGAGCGTGTTAAGAGCAGATAATTGAACCTTGTACAGACGACGAATTGGATACTAAACAGAAATACAAAGAAGAGATCCACTACCGAACCTGCCACCTCTGCGAGGCGATGTGCGGGCTGGAGGTCAGCACGCGAGGCGGTGAGGTGACGCGCATCCGCGGCGATGAGGCCGATGTGCACAGCCGGGGGCACATCTGCCCCAAGGCCATAGCCCTGCAGGATATCCACACCGATCCCGATCGCCTCCGGCATCCCGTGAAAAAGACCGGCGACGGCTGGAAGCGCATTTCCTGGGCAGAAGCCTTCGACCTGGCCGAGGAGCGCATCCTGGCCATTCAGCGCGAGCACGGCAGGGATGCCGTGGCCATCTATACCGGCAATCCCACCGTGCACAATACCGGCACCATCCTCTACCTCTACGACTTCAGCCACAGCCTGGGCACCCGCAACCGATTTGCCTCGCACTCCCTCGACCAGCTTCCGCAAATGGTGGTCAATGGCGAACTGTTTGGCCATCAGGCCATGTTCCCCGTGCCCGACCTGGACCGCACGGACTGCTTCCTGATATTCGGCGCCAATCCGCTGGTGTCCAACGGCAGCATCATGAGTACGCCCAACGTGCGCGGGCGGCTGAAGGCCTTGCAGGGGCGGGGCGGGCAACTCTTCGTGGTGGATCCGCGGCGCCCGCGCCCCGCCCAAATGGCCGACTGGCATCTCTTCATCCGGCCGGGCACGGATGTGTTGCTGCTTCTGGCCCTCCTTCACGTCCTGTTTGACGAACAGCTCACCCGCCGCAATCACGTCTGGGAGTTTACCGATGACCTTGCCGAACTGGAAGCCCTCACTCAGCCCTACGCCCCGGAACGGGTGAGCCCGGCCACCGGCATTGCGGCCACCGACATTCGCAGGCTGGCCCGCCAATTCGCGAAGGCGCCCCGGGCAGCGGCCTACGGTCGCCTGGGGGTGAGCACCCAGGAGTACGGCGGCCTCTGCCAGTGGCTGATCTATGCGCTCAATTTACTGACCGGCAACCTGGATGCCGAGGGCGGGCTCCTCTTCCCCCTGCCGGCGGTGGACTTTCTGAAGCTGATGAAGCACGAGGCCAAAGCCTTTCGCTGGCACAGCCGGGTCAGGGGATTCCCCGAAGTGGCGGGCGAATTCCCCACGGCCACCCTGGCCGATGAGATCCTCGAGCCCGGCGAGGGGCAGGTGCGAGGCCTCGTCACCATTGCCGGCAATCCCGTGCTCTCGGCACCCAACGGCGACAAATTCGACCGGGCCCTCGGCCGGCTCGACTTCATGCTGGCCATCGACCTGTACATCAACGAAACCACCCGGCATGCCGACCTCATCCTGCCGCCGGCCGCCGGCCTGGAGGTGATGCACTACGATTTTGCCCTCTACATCGTAGCCAGTCGCAACTCCGCCAACTTCTCGGAGCCGGTCTTTCCGCTGCAGCCGGGCATGAAATACGACTGGCAGATCCTGAGTGAATTGCAAAGGCGCTTCGAGCGAGCCCATCAAGGGCCCTGGGTGCACCTCAAGCACGCCCTGCAGCGCTGGCTCACGCCCGAGCGCCGCATCGATCTCGGTCTGCGCCTTGGCCCCTACGGCACATGGGGGGGCCGGCTGGGCCGGGCCGAGGGGATAGTGCTGAAAACATCAAAAGCCACACCCCAAGACGGGGA
>JAJDFU010000419.1 GCA_020528935.1 Saprospiraceae bacterium
TCTATTGCAGTATTACGCCCGGTTGAGCAAATAACTCTTGGGCAAGAACAAGCTCAGTTCCTGATGAGCCTGCAGCCGGTCACTTTTCAGGTAATTCCATTTCCGGATGTCGGCGGGCTCTACCTGAAAGAGTCTGGCAATGCTTTCCATATTGTCGCCCGGGCTCACCACGTACTTGATCAGTACCTGTCCTTCCTGCCTGCCTCCGATAGACTTGCCGTTCTTCTCAGCCAGGTAGGCCGTAAGGGGCCCTACGCCTTCGGCGGGCAGTACCAGATAGTTGGCCGTCTTGCTCGTATGGGGCAGGTATCCCTTCTTGTAGCCCCGGTTGAGCTTGCGCAAAGTCTCATAGGACACGCCTGCCACCTCGGCAGCTTTGTACAGGTTGAGGTACTGCCTTACGGGCAGCACGCGGGCCGTGCGCCAGCGCGCCGGTACCGGCGAAGGCTCCAGTCCGTGGGCTGCATAGTATTTTCCGACGTAGGCGGCAGCCACATAGCGCACCAGGTATTGCTGCGTCTCGGAGGGCAGATACTTTTCGATGAATCGATACTCGGGGCAGTTCGCCCGCCGGATGGCCGTCTTCACCTTGCCGTGACCGGCATTGTAGGCGGCCAGTACCAGCGACCAGTCCTCAAAATTGCGGTACAGGAACTGCAGCATGCGCACGGCACCTTCCGTAGACCGGTACACGTCGTATCGCTCGTCCACCTCATCGCTGACGCGCAGGTCCACAAACTTGGCCGCTGCATAGGTCATCTGCCACAGGCCGTGCGCTCCGGCATGGGAGCGCAGGTGCGTTTTCAGTCCGGTTTCGATGACGGGAATGTACTTGAGATCCTCCGGCAGACCGGCCTGTTGTAAGTTGTGCTCGAAAATGGGGAAGAATACCTGGGCCCGGCCCAGCATGCGCTCGGTTTCGCGCCGGCCGTTGATCAGGTACAGGCGTATCTGATATACTACTTCATCTTCATTTCCCCGGTAGGAGAAAGGAAGATCCATCGTCTCCAACCGTTGGCGTACGAGGTGCTCCGTCTGGTGGTCCCAGCGAAACATATCGCCCGCTTCTCGCAGACCGACATCCGGTTCACGAGCTAAAAGTACTCCGGCAAATGCCAGGAGCGTCATTGTCCATGGGATTTTCATCTGATCGAGGTTTAGTTATCCACGGGATAAGGCTCGGCCTTACCCGGAATTGCTATTATTTTGGATGTTGCTATGTTCTGCCTCAGCTCAGGACAAGCCCCTGAAAAACAAGGCCTTGCACTATAGCTAATTAACAAAGGTATCCTCCTTTCGGAGAAAAACAATGAAAAATGTCAAGGTGAAATGGGTAGAGGTATGTAGGCGATCCGGTAGTAATTTGGCGTAAAAGGACTTTACTGCATTCCGGTTTGTCGTTTCCCTGGGTTTCCAAACATGGACATAACTGCAGGGCGTTTCATCAAATTTGCTTTCAATTGTTAAATTTTTCTTAAAACTCCGTGTTTTGCCCCTTTTTTCGATGAATCAAGCGGTTTTCTCCACGAAGAAAAAGAACGCATGAAGTTGCAAATCACTGCCTTTGGCATTGCGAAAGACATCCTCGGTACCGCTCGCTTGCAGATCGAATTGCCCGAAGCAGCCACAGTAGCTCACTTAAAAGAGGCACTTGAACGCCAATTTCCACAACTCGCCGAACTCAAATCGCTGGCCGTGGCGGTGAATCAGGAGTATGCCCCTGAGAATCAGCCTCTTGCCTCCAGCGACGAAATCGTACTCATTCCGCCCGTCAGCGGCGGTTAACGCTTACCACCATGATCGACATTCAACTGCTGGATCGCCCGCTCAGTCCGTTGACCTGCACGGAATACGTATACAGCCCCGATGCCGGTGGTATTGTGACGTTCACCGGCACCGTACGTAACCACACGGCCGACCGCTCCGTGCGCCACCTGGAGTTTGAATCCTACGAACCGATGGCCATCAAAGAAATGCGCAAGATCGCCGAGACCATCCTCCGGCGCTGGCCGGCCCGCAAGGTGAGCTTCCACCACCGCCTGGGTACGCTGGGTATAGGCGATCTGGCCGTGGTCATTGCCGTGTCCTGCCCGCACCGGCGGGAGGCCTTCGAGGCTTGCCAGTACGCCATCGACACCCTCAAACAGACCGTGCCCATCTGGAAAAAGGAAGTCTTCGAGGACGGGGAAGTGTGGGTGGCTGCCCACCCCTGACAAATGTTGAGTGGGGTGTCGGCCATGTAGATCCCTGATTAGTGTTGACCGCTTTTTAGGAGAATAGGTTATCAAAAATGATCAATTTTCTTCTTTGTTCAGGGGGCAGTTCTTTCCATTGTTCGGTAAATGCTTCAGGACTCACTTTTCCCAGGCTGTTGTGTGGCCGGATGTGATTGTAATGGTCAACAGCTTTTGTGACCATTTGCCTTAATTCAGGCAAGTTCTTTGGCTTCCAGTGATCGATGTATTCCTCCTTAATGGTCCGGTGCACTCGTTCGGCATAGGCGTTGTCCTGAGCAGTCTGCCCCATGCTGATGCGAACGCCCAGCTTTTGGAGTAAGTCAACATAGGGCCGGTAGATGTACTGACTGCCCCGGTCAGAGTGATGAATAGCAGGAGCAGGCTGTACATCCAGTGCCATTTGCAGCGCCTTGATATTGGCTGTGGCCCGCATATGATCCGAGACCTGATGCCCCACAATTCTTCGATTGTACACATCCGTGATGAACACCCCGTAGAAGAAGCATTCGCCTACGGCAAAGTAAGTGATGTCTGACTGCCAGACCATGGAAGGAGCATCCAGTTCCATGCCCTGAATGAAATTGGGGTAGTAGACTGAGGCGGAAAACGTCGTCCGTCGATAGTTCTTTTTCCGCTTGATGCGGTAGCCCAGCTGCATCATCAGTTCCACGAAGCGATCTCGTCCGATAAAATCCGGGCGTAAGGTGTAGTACATCTTCTCTACGCCGCAGCCCGGATGATCCCGCCTCAGATCATCCACTTCGACGATCAGGGCTTGCACGTTCCGGTCAAAGACCTGCTGGCGTTGCTCGTATTGGTGAACCGCCTGCTTGCTGATCCCCACGGCTCGGTATAGGGCATGGAGTGAGTAGCTCATTTTTCCCTGGTTTTCCCGGAACCACCGAAGCGTGGGGTGTCGTAGTTTTTTTTGATATCGATATCGAGTTCCTCTTTGGCGAGTTCGATGAGCTTTTCCAGGTAATCAATCTGGATCTGCTTGCGGCCTACGGCCTGTTCGAGTTCCGCTATGCGCTTTTCCAGTTCCTTCACCCGATGCGAACTACTCTTTTCTTTTTCCACAACCCGATATCCTTTTTCATTCACCGTGGAATATCGGTAAATCCATTTGTAAATGCTTTGAAAAGGAACTCCATGCAAGCGTGAAAGCTGAAGTACACTGTACTGGCCCGATTCAAAAGCTTGTACCATCTCTCGTTTGAAGTCTTCGGAGTAGCGGCGTCTTTTTCGAATCAATTTTACATTTGCCTTCATAATTTGACAGGTTGATCGGTCAACCTATATCAGGGACGTACACCAGTTCAAACCTCCTTATTCAAAATGCGCCTGACATCTTCCGGCGTATTCACATTGGCGAGGGCTTCGGGCCGGGCTGCCTCGATGCGCTCGATGGCCGAATTGATGAGCACCTTGCGGGGGCAGGAATAGCCCTGGGCCAGGAACTGCAGGAGCACCGGGTAGCTGCGCGGCTCCCACACGGCGATGAGCGGTTCGGGGAACTCGTTGTCCGGACTCTGGAAGGCTGTGGCCACCTGCGAGGGGTTGCGGGCCTGTACGAGCTGTGCCAGAGTGTCGCCGTCCAGCAGGGGCAGATCGCAGGCCACCACCAGCCAGGCCGCATCCGGATGCTCGCGGAAGGCCGAGAGGATGGCGCCGTAGGGCCCCAGGCCCAGGAAGGTGTCTTCCAGCAGCGGAAAGGCCGTTTCCACCGCCTGCCCCGGCCGCACGCTCATCCACACCCGCTCACAGAGGGGCTGCAGCAGCCCGGCCATGTGCTCGCGCTGCGGCTTGCCGTGGTAGTCCATGGCGCCCTTGTCGCGCCCCATGCGCCGGCTTTCGCCCCCGGCCAGCACCAGGCCGTACAGGGGCGGCAGGGCGTCCTGGAGCTTCTCATCCAGCCACCGGGCCAGGCCGGCGCCATCGGCCAGGTCCAGCAGGGGGATGTCCCGCCAGTGCGGCAGGTGCTCCTTCAGGAAATCGTAGGGTTCTTTTTGCTCGGGGGTAGTGAGAAACAGTTCCACCGCCGTGAGCCGGTCCAGCTTGCGGCTCAGCGATTCTTCCTTCTTCGGGTCCAGCACCACGAGCTGCCGGGCGGCTTTGAAGTGGTTGCCGTTGACCAGCACGGCATCCAGTCCGTTGAACAGGCGCCGGAACCCGAACGCATCCGGCTGATCCTCCCACTCCAGGGCGTGATGGGAAATGCGGTCGGTGTACAGGGTGAGGGGATATCTCTCTCCTTCTTTCACCGGCGCTTCAGCAGAAGCAACGGTCAATTTTTTACTCCCGGTCCCGTGCTCTGCATCCACATAGCCGAAGCGATACCGACTCCGCAGCTGCGCTATTGCGAAACCGGCCAGCTGCTGTATGTTCCCGCAGGGCGTACCCAGAATGGCCCACTCCTGCCGGGCAAACTGCCCCTGGGCCGGGCGGGCGAGTTTGGCGTGTTTTTGGTGGTT
>JAJDFU010000193.1 GCA_020528935.1 Saprospiraceae bacterium
GGGGGACCGGCGGTGCCCTTTTTCCCGCGGGGGCCATGTCCGGTCGGCTCCGGGCGCGGGCACCCCGGGCGGCCTTCCGCTTTGTCGGCGCCCGGGGGGGCATGGAAATGGAGCGGATCCCGAAAGCGGGATATCCGATCGAAGGGCTTTGGATCAGCGGCATTCAGCGGCGCCTGACGCCGGACAATCTGCTGTTCCCCTTGAAATTAGGCGTGAGCCTCTGGCAGGCCTGGCGCATCCTTCGCCGCTTCCGCCCGGCGGTTGCGGTGGGGGTAGGGGGGTATGCCAGTGGTCCTACCCTGGAGGTGGCTACCCGCATGGGCATTCCCACGCTCATTCAGGAGCAGAACTCCTTTCCGGGGATTACCAACCGGCTTTTGGGCCGGCGCGTGGATCGCATCTGCGTGGCCTACGAAGGCATGGAGCGTTTCTTTCCGCCGGAAAAGATCGAGCTGCTGGGCAATCCCGTGCGACGCGATCTCATCGGCCTGAAGCTTTCTGCCGGCGAAGGGCGCCAGCGCCTGGGGCTGGAGCGGGATCGGCCTACCCTGCTGGTGCTGGGCGGCAGCCTGGGCGCGCGCAGCCTCAACGAGGCCATGCAGGCAGCAGAGGATCGCTGGCGCCGGCGGACCAACGTGCAGGTGCTCTGGCAGGTGGGCAGGTTCTATGCCGGCGACATGCAAAATACGGCTGTTGCCGCTCTGCCCAATGTGCATGCCCGGGCCTTTTTGGAGGACATGCCGGCAGCCTATGCCGCGGCCGATGTGGTGCTGTGCCGGGCCGGCGCGCTCACCCTCTCCGAGCTGGCCGTGCTGGGCAAAGCCGCCGTGTTGGTGCCTTCGCCCAATGTGGCCGAAGACCACCAGACGCGCAATGCCCGCGCACTGGCCGGGCAGGGCGCCGCCTGGATGATATCCGATGCCGAAGCCCGCGAGGGAGCTGTGGATAAAGCCCTGGAGCTGCTGGATGCGCCGGAGAAGCGAAAAGAACTGGAAATCGCCATAAAACAACGGGCGCGGCCGGAGGCGGCCCTGCACATCGCACGGGCCGTCTTGGAGCTGGCCGGCCACTGAACGACGACATGCAACTGGACGACATACATAGCGCGTACTTCATCGGCATCGGTGGCATAGGCATGAGTGCCCTGGCCCGCTACTTGCGGGCCAAAGGACTGGATGTATACGGCTACGATAGAACCGAAACGGCGCTGACCAGAACGCTGGCCGCCGAAGGGATCCACATCCACTACGAGGACGATCCCAAACAGATCCCCGAGGGGGTGGACCTGGTGGTGTATACGCCGGCCGTCCCGGAGGAGCATCGCGAATTGACGTATTTCCGAACGCGCGGATTTCCCGTGCGAAAGCGGGCCGAAGTACTGGGCCTGCTGAGCCTGGAAGAACGCACCATCGCCGTAGCCGGCACCCACGGCAAGACGACGACTTCCTGCATGCTCAGCTGGCTGCTCGTCCATGGCGGGCTGGATTGCACGGCTTTCCTGGGCGGCATAGCCACCAACTTCGAGTCCAACTACCGGCTGGGCGAGTCCGGCTGGATGGTGGTGGAGGCCGACGAGTACGATCGCTCTTTCCTGCACCTGCACCCGGAGCGGGCCGTCATCCTCTCCATGGAGCCCGATCACCTGGATATTTACGGCGACGAAGACAGCGTGGTGGACTCCGGGTTCCGGGCTTTTGCCGGGCAGGTAGTACCGGGCGGCCTGTTGTACGTACAGCAGCGCTGGGCAAGCCTGCTGGACGTGGAGCAGGTCAGCCGCACGTTTGGCCTGGGGCAGGGCGACTACCGCGCCGAAGCGGTTCGGGTGGAGCAGGGATGCTTCGCCTTCGATCTGCACACGCCCGAATGGGGCCTGATCGAGGGATTCCGCTTGCCGCTGCCCGGCCGCCACAATGTGGAAAACGCCACGGCGGCCCTGGCCGTAGCGCTGGAACTGGGCCTGGAACCCGGTCGCCTGCGCCAGGGGCTGCAGCTGTTCAAAGGCGTGAAGCGGCGTTTTGAGCTCCGCTTCCGGCGGCCCGAGGTGGTGTACGTGGACGACTATGCCCACCATCCCACCGAACTGCGGGCAGCCATACGGGCAGCTCGCGAATTTTATCCCGGCAAGCGGATCAAAGGGATCTTTCAGCCGCACCTCTACAGCCGAACCCGGGATTTTGCCGTCGGCTTCGCACAGGCCCTGGACGAGCTGGATGAGGTCATCCTGTTGGACATCTATCCGGCGAGGGAGGCCCCCATACCCGGGGTGAGCGCAGAGCTGATCCGCAAGCACATGAAAAAACACACCGGTGCCGCCGTCCCCCTGGGCGAGGCGCTGGATAAAAGCAAGGAACAACCGGCCGGAGTGTGGATGACCCTGGGAGCCGGCAACATTGATACCCTGGCCGAACCGATCTGTGCGTATCTGGCAGAGCAGTACGGCCCCAACGAAGGCAAAACGACATGAAAAGAGCCGAAATACAATTATTGCTGAAACGACTGGGCTGGGTGGCGCTGGTGCTGTTCGCAGCTGCCGTGGTGATCTCGGCCATGGAGCGCAAGGACGCCTCGCTGGCCCGGGAGGTGCACATACAGATCCAACCCTTTGCAGGGGGGCACGTCCTGATCACGGAAAAGGACATCATGCTGACCATTGACCGGAGCTTTGGCCATCAGATCGTGGGACTGCCCCTGGCTTCCATCAACGTGGAACGCATGGAGCGGATACTGGAGGAAGATCCGTTCATCCTGGATGCCGACGTGTACGTGAACGCCACAGATGAGGTCTTCATCGAGGTCGCGCAACGCAAACCCGTGCTGCGGATCATGGATAACAACGGCCTCAACTACTACCTGGACGAGGCTGGGGTGCGCATGCCCTTGTCAAAGCACTTCACCGCCCGGGTACTGGTCGCCACGGGCGATATCGCGCCCCATGTGGTGGACTTCCGGGAGCGGGAAAAACACAGCCTGAAAGACGTCTTCGTACTGGCGCAGCTCCTGCGGGGCGATCCCTTTTTGGAGCCCATGATCGAGCAGATCTACATGAACAAACGCAGCGAGATGACGCTCATCCCAAAGATCGGCGACCAGAAAATACGCTTCGGTACCATTGAGGGCGCCGAAGGTAAACTGGAGCGGCTGCGCATTTTCTACGAAGAAGCCCTGCCCTATGAAGGGTGGCAAAAATACCGCAGCATCAGCCTGGAATACGCCGGGCAGATCGTCTGTGAAAAACGCTGAAACCGAATGAAAGCCGGCAGACCGGCCATTACGACAACCAAACCTAATGCGACACTATGAAATCTGAACAATCCCAAGTAGTTGTAGCGCTGGACATCGGTACCACCAAGGTGTGTGCCCTGGCCGGCCGACGAAACGAGTATGGTAAACTGGAGATCCTGGGTGCCGGAAAGGTGGAGTCCGAAGGCGTTTTGCGCGGGGTGGTCTCCAACATTGAAAAAACCGTCAATGCCATCGCACAGGCCACCGACCTGCTGCGCCGGAGTTCCGGCATCGAGGAGGAGGTGGTGCATGTGGGCATTGCCGGCCAGCACATCAAGAGCCTGCAGCACCGCGGCATCCTCATGCGCGACAACGACTTCCACGAGATCGGGAAGGCGGACATCGACAAGCTGATCCGGGATATGTACAAGCTGGTGCTTCCGCCGGGCGACAAGATCCTGCACGTGCTGCCCCAGGAGTTTACGGTAGACAATGAGCAGGGCATCGTAGATCCCGTCGGCATGTCGGGCGTGCGCCTGGAAGCGAATTTCCACATCATCACCGGCCAGATCTCCGCCTCGAACAACATCTACCGCTGCGTGGAGCGCACGGGCCTGCGCGTGGCCAATATGACCCTGGAGCCCATCGCTTCGGCGGCGGCCGTGCTCACCGAGGAGGAAAAGGAAGCCGGTGTAGCCCTGGTGGATATCGGCGGCGGAACCACCGATATTACCCTGTTCAAGGACGGCATCATTCGCCACACCGCCGTCATACCCTTTGGCGGCAAGGTGATCACCAAGGACATCAAAGAGGGCTGTACCGTGATGGCTCCCCAGGCCGAGAAGCTGAAGGTCCGCTTCGGTTCGGCCCTGGCCGAAGAGGTGTACGACAACCGCATCATCACCATTCCCGGCCTGAAGGGACGCAGTCCGCGCGAGATCTCGGAGAAAAACCTGGCCCGCATCATCCAGGCCCGGGCCGAGGAGATCCTGGATCACGTCATCTGGGAGATCCGTCGATCCGGCTTTGAGCGCAAGCTCATCGGCGGTATCGTACTTACCGGTGGAGGAGCCCTGCTCAATCACATGGACAAGCTGGCGGAATACCATACCGGCATGTCAACGCGCATCGGCATCCCCATCGAGCACCTGGGCCACGGCTATCACGAAAGCCTGAGCAGCCCCATCTATGCCACGGCGATCGGACTGCTGCTCAAGGGAATCGAGGATGTGGAGAGCGGCCGCATACGACTGGACCAACCGGCGCCCGAGCAGAAGGACGAAAAGGCGCAGTCGGAAGGACCGGCCTGGTACGAGCAGATCTTTCAAAAGACCAAGGAGTTCTTCGAAGCAGAACCCGATCAGGAATTTTAAAACCGACTCAATAAACACAAAAACCACTCAACCATGAAATCAGGAAAGAACGCAGACATGATCTTCGATTTGCCCAGGGATGAGAGCCCCATCATCAAACTGATCGG
>JAJDFU010000567.1 GCA_020528935.1 Saprospiraceae bacterium
CTTATGCCCACCCGCCCCCGTATGGCCCGGTCGCTTTGGAGGCGATTTCCGTGGATGTGAATGGATTCGATCCGTATATCCTGGTGTGGCGCCATCCCATCGGGCTCGCCCGATGAGCCTCCGTCGCCAGACGCGAGCCTTTGTTTCAGCCGGCGGATTTCGTCCAATTGCTCCCGTGCAGCTGCCTCCCCCAAGGCGATGAGTTCGGCCCCGGCCTCGAAATCGGCTGCCGTAAATTCGCCGAAGTCCGGCTGGATGAACAGGTCGCACATGGCTTTCTGATTGGGGAAATCCGTGATACTGTTCACCATGCCGGTCTGCATCAGCAGGTTGGTAGCCGAATAGAGCTCCTCCAGGGGAACGTTCATATCTCCAACATTCACGCCGATAACCAGATTGGCTCCCATGTGGATCACATCCTCAACCGGGAAGTTGCGCAACACCCCGCCATCCACGAGCAACATACTGTCCAGGGTGATTGGCGGGAAAAGGGTGGGAATCGACATGCTGGCCCGAAGGGCAGTGGCCAGATCGCCTTCCTTCAGGACGACAGCCCGGCCGGTGACGACATCCGTAGCCAGGCAGTGAAACGGGATGGGAAGTTGGTTGAAGTCCTGTACATTGAACACAGGCAGGCACAGACGCTCCAGGATCAGATCGATCTGCTGGCCCTTGACCACAGCCGAAGGGAGCTTGATGGTCCATTTTTCCAAGGGTATCTCCAGCAGGTGGTTCTTGAAAAAAGGCTTCTCCTCCATAACCACCTCGCGAAGGGGTAGCGCATCGCTCAGGATGTGGCTCCAGTTGCTGCTCAGCACAATGTCTTCCAACTGCTCGGCCGAGTAACCGGCGGCGTACAGCCCGCCCACAATACTTCCCATGCTGGTACCGGCGATGAAGTCGGGGCGAATGCCCTCTTCTTCCAGGACCTTGAGCACCCCGATGTGCGCAAACCCCTTCGCAGCCCCCCCACTGAGCGCCAAACCGAGCTTAGGCCGCTCTGCCCCTGCCTTGGGTTGTGCAGTCAGTTGAGGGAAAAGCCCGATGCCGAAAAGGAACACTATCCAGTAGCGCATAAAGAGAAAAGGCTTTCTTTTGCTGTGCCTGGACAAAAATGAAAAAAAGCCTCAACCCAACCGAATGATCCGGCAAATCAAGCCCTTTCCTCTTCGTATTGTTCCAGAAACTCGGATACGAGTCCGGCGACGAGCTGGCGCAACGGCAGGTTTTTCCGGTGGGCGATCCGGCGAAGTTTTTCGAGTTGGACCTGCCGCAGGGTGAGGGTGAGGCGGCGCACCTGTTGCTCCTCGTCGGTGACCACCTCGGGGTCCAGCGTGTTGCGTACCAAGGCATCCAGTCCGGCACCGGATGTAGCACGGCCTTTGGCTTGGGAACGCTTGGGTGACACGGGCACTTCTACTTCTACCGTCTGGTCTTCGGGATCTTCCATGGCATCCATCAGGAAGGAGGCCAGCTCATCGGAAAAGGTCTTGCCGGAAGCTTCCCGCTTGACGATCTTCCGCTTCTTTTTGGGCTTGGAGCGATCGGGAAGCGTAAGCATAGCTTCCTCGGCCCGGCGTTGTTCATCCGAGCTGCTCTCTGCAAAGAGGCTTTCCAGGCCGTCCAGAAATCGCTTTTTACTCACGGCTTAGCGTTCTTGGGCACCGGCAGCCGGAGCCACTGCTACCCCGTTTTCAATTCGATTCAAAATCTCTCTGCACAAATTCATATAATCCTCGGCCCCCGCGCTGGCGGGATTGTAGGCGAAAATGTCTTTGCGCTGGGCCGGCGCTTCGGCCAGGGCCACGGTATCGCGAATCATCGTGTTAAATACCAATGGGCCGAAGTATTTATTGATCGTGTCGACCACATCGCGGTTGAGCACTTTTCGCTGGTCGTACATGGTAGCCAGTACCCCACCGATCTCCAACTGGCGGTTCAGGCGGAATTTGACCTTGTCGATCACCTGTTTGATCTTGGTGAGCCCTTGCAGGGCCAGGAATTCCGTCTGCATGGGAATGTACACCAGGTCGCTGGCTGTAAGGGCGTTGAGCGTGAGTAAGCCCAGGGAGGGCGGACAGTCGATAAAAATGAAATCGTAGGCGTCGCGCACGGGATCCAGCAGTTCGCGCAGAATGAGTTCCCGGCCGGCCTCGTTGATCAGTTCCATCTCGGCACCGGAGAGGTTGAGCGTAGAGCCGACCACATGCAGGCCGGGCTTGGCCTCGTAGGGCTCCAGGTCCGATTCGCCGCGAATGGCTTCGTAAATCGTGGAAGGTTGGCGGGGAATGCCCATGGAAAGCGTGAGATTGGCTTGCGGATCCAGGTCGATGAGTAGCGCGCGCTTCCCCAACTGAACGAGTCCGGCACCTATGTTGATCACACTGGTGGTTTTGCCCACCCCACCCTTGTGATTGAGCAAGGATATGACGGTACCCATAGGGTCGTTTTTGTTTTAATTGTTTGGGTTTGTCCTTATTTGTTGCAGTAATTTGCAACATTTCGTGCAAAAAAACAACGCAGGCAGCATATTTCGCCTGTTTAAATTCAAATTGTGCCCTTTTTTCAAGTGAATCGGCCCTGTATTTTTCTTACCGGGCCTTTTTTCATTCTCCTGTCGGCCTGCCCCCCGGGCTTCGGCCCCTCGGGATCTGCCGCTCGGCAAACGCTACATCATTGGAGGCGGCAAGCCTACCGCGAAGGGGCAACCGTTGCCGGTACCAGTGCATGGGCTGCCGTCATGGGCCGGCTCATGATCACCGGCAACGAATTCAAGCATCCGGAGTACACGGGCGAATTCCGAACGATCGAAGCCGAAAATGTGGAAGTGGTACCCGGCCCGGGGCTCCTCCCCCGGTCCATTGTGGACCAGCACTTCGTGTACCGCATGCGCATAAACCGCCTGCTGTGCGTCGCTTTGGAGCAGCCCGATCAGTTGTGCCTGGGCATAGACGAATCCACGGCCCTGGTAGTCGAGGGCGACATTGCCCGGGTGAGCGGTATCGGTCAGGTCATCGCCCTCCGGCCCGGAGCCGCGCAGGTGCGCCGGCAGAACGATCTCCTGGGCGGCAAAAACATAAGGGTGAGCGTACTGCTGCCCGGCGACCGCCTGGCTTTACCAACTGAAGAATAGCACCGGCGGCAACAACAGCAACATGGCCAGCAAGCTCAGGATGAGGAAGAAGGGAAACATCCAGCGAAGCCAGACCGAATAGGGAATACGAGCTATAGCCAGCACACCCATGGTCACTCCGCTGGTGGGAATGATGAGGTTGGAGATGCCGTCGCCAAACTGATAGGCCAGCACGGCCGTCTGGCGGCTGATGCCCAGCAGATCGCTCAGGGGCGCCATGATGGGCATGGTAAGGGCGGCCTGACCGCTGCCGGAGGGCACGAAGAAATTGAGGCTGCTCTGCAGCAGGAACATGATCTCCACCGTAATGGTACGGGGAAGCCCTTCGCTGGCCTGGGCCACGGCTTGCAGCAGGGTGTCCATGATGCGACCGTCCTCGGCGATCACGATGAGGCCGCGGGCCAGGCCGATGACGAGCGCCGCTGTGATCATCTCGCCGGCTCCGTCCTTGAAGGCCTCAATGGCTTCGTCCAGGCTGAGCTTGCCCAAAAGACCGGCCACGATGCCCAGGCCGATGAACAGTCCGGCAATTTCCGCAATATACCAGCCCCACTGGCTCACCCCGATCACTAAAAGAATGAGCGCTGCGGCCAGCGAAAGAAGGACCCACACATGCCGGCGAGTGAAGGCCTGTTCGGCACCGCCCTGCAATTCTTCCGGATGCCGCTCCCGGTCGAGCTCATAGACCGGACTGCGCGTGGGATCGCGCTCGATGCGCAGGGCATAGCGCATAATGTAGGCGACCCCCACTGCTGTAATGATCACCCAGACCAGAATGCGGTAGCCCATGCCCGATCCCGGCGGCAACTCCGCAATACCCTGGGCAACGCCTATAGTGAACGGGTTGATGAACGCCCCGGCAAAACCCAGGCCGGCTCCTACGAAGGAAACCGCCACACCCACGATGGAGTCATAGCCCAGGGCCAGCGCCAGAGGAATGGTGAGCAGTACAAACACCAGGGTCTCCTCGGACATGCCGAAGGTGGAGCCGGCCAGAGAGAAAAGCGTGATCACCAGGGGCAGAATGAAGCGCTTGAGCTGGGGGCGGCGCTCGCTGAAACGCACGATGCTCTGCAGACCGGCATCAACGGCGCCGGTACGGGTGAGGATCTTGAAGGAGCCGCCCACTAGAAAGACGAACGCAATGATCTGTGCTGCACCGACAAAACCCTTGACAGGAGCCTTGAGGAAAGCAAAAAGCCCCTGCGGAGCAGCTTCCACGCGCTGGTAGGACCCCGGCACAATGAGCTCCCGCCCATCGACCGTGGCCCGTTCAAAGCTGCCGGCCGGCACGATCCAGGTGAGCAGTACGAACACCGCCATGATGCCGAGGATGATGGCAATGGTATCCGGGAATTTGCGCTTTTTTTCGGCCATGGATGGGGAAGATAGCAATATGAGGTTAACCCGAATTATTCACGGATTACCGTGAATAATGACGATAAGTGGCTTAAAACAAGCTTGTTTTCAGTCACTTATGCCAGGGTTAACCCTGACAATTGCAAAATTTTTTGGCCCAAATTTGGGTACGGATAATAACAGTAAGAATTGAACTGCATTATTCGTAA
>JAJDFU010000046.1 GCA_020528935.1 Saprospiraceae bacterium
CCGTGCTGGCCTGTGTAATGTGGCGAGTTCGTCCTCATACAGTTGTGTGGTTGGTATAAAAAAACTTGCCCGCACCTCCATGAATCCGTGCAAACTTGAAATTTCCAACATTTGTTCCCTGGTGGACCTGGGGATTTTGGTTGGTCGGACCGGTTACGGCTATGCCCGTCGGTCCAAAACGCAACGGAAGAGCTTGGTGAAAATGATCCGGGACTATCTCGTTCAGCGTCCGAATCTGTGCTGCACCTTCGTGTTGATCGATGCCAATATTCCGCCGCAAAAAAAAGACATCGACTTCATCAACTGGCTGGGCGAGATGCGCCTTCCGTTCGTCATTGCCTACACCAAGGCGGATCGGGTTAAACCGGCCAGGCTGGAAGCCAACATACAGGCCATAGAAGAGGCGCTGCTGGAATACTGGGAAACCCTTCCGCAGCGCTTTGTCACCTCTTCCGCTAAGGGGAGGGGCCGGGAGGAAATCCTGGCCTTTATCGAGGATCTTGTAGCTGAAGCCGCCGAGGCTTCCCAACATCCATCCAAGCATGAATGAAGTCCTACAGCCCTTTCCACACCTCTATCCCGACATCGAGGACTGGCCCATTTACAAGCTGAGTGAGGACCGCCGGCGCTTTGTGCACGAGATCGAGGAATTTACCCGGGGCCGCATTCTGGAGGCCCCGACCGCAGAGGTTACCGATCTTCTGGCGCGCACCATCTACCAGGAACGGGTGCGCATCAAGGAAGAACCCTGGAAGGTGGATCCGCCCAACGAGCGGCAGTTCTGGAAAAAGATCCGCCGCAAGCTCATCACCCATTCCCTGGACAAGCCCGGGCAGGTGGCCCGGCAGAACAACGCAGAGATCCTTCAAACCATACTGCACCGCTATGCCGAGGAAATCGTCGGCACCTTCAACAAAAAGACGTTTTTATTCGCCCGCCGGTTTCTCACCTTCTTTTTCAACCACCTGCTCAGCCGCATTGCCAAGTTGCGCGTCTTTCGCAGCGGCCGCAAAAACCTGAGTCGCCATTTTCAGGTGCGCGGCGAAGTGGAGCAGGTGCGGGCCTTGTTTCGGAAGGGCACGGTCGTCATTGTACCCACGCATTTCAGCAATCTGGACTCCATACTCATCGGCTACGTCATCGATGCCTTTGTGGGCTTGCCTTCTTTTTCCTACGGCGCGGGCCTGAACCTGTACAATACGGGCTATACGGCCTACTTTATGAATCGCCTGGGGGCTTACCGGGTGGATCGCCGCAAGAAAAATCCCATCTATCTGGAGACCCTCAAAGCCATGTCGATGCTGTCGATCAAGCGGGGGACCAACAGCCTTTTCTTTCCGGGGGGCACCCGCTCGCGTTCCGGCGCATTGGAGGATAAGCTCAAGTTGGGACTCTTGGGTACAGCGGTAGAGGCGCAGCGGGCCCTGGCTCAGGATGGAAAATCCGACAAGATCTTTATCGTACCGCTCATTCTCAGCTATCCCTTCGTGCTGGAAGCCCAGTTTCTCATCGATCAGCATTTGCGCCAAATGGGCAAGGAGCGCTACATCCGCGGCCGGGATGAGTTTTACAGCGTCCGCAGGCTGGTCAAATTTGCCTGGCAGATCCTCACCGAAGGCAATGATATTACCGTCTCCTTCGGCCAACCGATGGATGTACTCGGCAATCCGGTAGATGCCGAGGGCGACAGCTACGACAAATACGGCAACCGGATCGAAGTGGCCGAGTATTTCCGGAGTGCTGAGGGGATCCGGCAAAACCTGCAGCGGGAGAGCGAGTACACCAAGATCCTGGCCGGCCGGATCGTGGAGCGCTATTACAAGGACAATGTGGTATTGTCCAGCCACCTGGTGGCCTTCGCGGCTTTTGAGATCCTGACCCGGGAGAACCGCGAGCTGGATATTTACGGCATTCTGCGTCTGCCGACGGACGACTATGTCTTTCCCTCCGACCTGCTGTACCGGGTGGTGGAGCAGCTTCAGCATACCCTCCGCCACATGGAATCTGCCGGCCGCATCAAACTGGCCCCGCAGATCGACTGGCCCGTGGAAGATCTCATTCGCGACGGGGTGAGTCGCCTGGGGACCTATCACATCAATAAACCGCTCAAATACAACAAGCAGGGAATGGTGGTGAGCGAAAGTTTCAAGGTTTTGTTTTACTACCACAATCGATTGGAAAACTATGGTTTGCAGAATCGGATCGTCTGGAAGGAGGTTCCGAAGGATTTGCCCGAAAGTGCCAAACTGGCATCCGTAAAATGAGTTAAAGGATCATGATCAAGCGCTTTTTTCTCAATGAGAAGAACATCATGGGGGCGATCCTGCTCAATGCAGGGGTTATCTTCCTCATGTACTTTCCCGCCCTGCGGGAGAATAAGGTGCTGGAAGTTGTCGATCAGCTGTTTATTGTTCTCTTCATTCTGGAGGCGGTGGTGAAGATGTGGGCCTTGTCGCCCAAAAACTATTTTTCCCGGGGGTGGAATCGATTCGATTTTGCGATCGTGGTCCTGAGCCTACCCTCGCTGCTCGTGCATGTCCTGCCTATTATTCCGGATACCTCCCTGCTTTTGCTGCTGCGGTTGTTCCGTCTGTTTCGCCTGTTGCGTTTTGTCCATTTCATTCCGCATCTGGGAAAGATCCTTTCGGGGCTGGGCCGGGCGCTTCGGGCCTCGGTCTTTGTGCTGGCCGCGCTTTTGTTCCTCAACTTTCTGCTGGCGATATTCACCTGCCATTTTTACGGAAAGGCAGTGCCGGAGTATTTTGGGGATCCGCTCATTTCGTCCTATTCCATTTTTCAGTTGTTTACCATTGAAGGCTGGAATGAAATATCGGAGGCCATTGCCGATCACACCTCACATCCGGTGCTGGTGTACCTGGCGCGTTTTTACATCGGCTTTATCGTACTCATAGGAGGCATTTTCGGCATGTCGCTGGCCAATGCGGTGTTTGTGGATGAGATGACGCTGGACAACAATCGGGATCTGGAAGGAAAAATTGACGAATTGCGGGAGCGCATGGACGAACTCAAAGCCTTGCTGCAGGAGCAGGAGCGCATCCGCCCTTAAAAAGTTTTGTTTTGCGTTTTATAGTATTCGACCTGGAAGCTACCTGCTGGAAAGGCCGACCGCCCAATCAGGTACAGGAAACCATCGAGATCGGAGCACTCAAGATGAATGCATACGGCGAGGTGGTGGACGCCTTCAACCGCTTCATCCGGCCGGTGGTCAACCCCTATCTGTCGCCTTTTTGCAGGGAGCTCACCACCATTCGGCAAGAAGACGTGGATCGGGCGGAGACCTTCCCCCGCGTGATCGAAGACTTTCAGGACTGGGCCGGGATCTACGAGGACAACGGTCAGATCATCTTTTGCTCCTGGGGCAATTTTGACCAGAAACAGCTGGCCCAGGATTGCCGTCTTCACGATATGGAGGACGACTGGATCGACCCCCACCTCAACATCAAGCGGCAGTACCAGGAGATCCGCCGGTTGCGCCGCCCCTGGGGCCTTCGCCATGCCGTCACGGCCGAGGGCTTTGAGTTTACCGGCGTCCACCATCGCGGGTTGTCCGATGCGGAGAACCTGGCCAAGCTCTTCGGCAAGTACCTCGACGAGTGGCGGTATTGAGAACGGCTGAGGGCTAAACCTTCGGTTTTAGAGTTTGGGTGTGAGTGTGAGTGTGGGTGTGCGGGTGATCGCCCATTTACCTGGTAATTTCACTGAGTTTTCTGCTCAAAGAGCTGGTGAATTGCAAAATGGTGAACATCAAATGATGATAAGCAGGATAGCTTACCTGCTGCCGTTGTTGTCGATACTCAAATTTGGGTGTCGATAATGGTGCAATAGTCCCGGTAATACGGACGATACTTCGAATTTCAGCAATGAAGATCCTGGCATAAATGGATGGGGAAAAATGTTTTTTCAGCTGCTTATTGTCATTATTCGCGGAAACCTCTGAATAATCCGGTTTATATTCTTTTGAGATAATACTTAGACTTATCCTCTTTTTTATTAATTTAGTAGTATCAAAATAGCTATTATGCTTAAATACCTATTGACCCTGTTGGCTATGGGTTCGCTGCTCGCGGCACAGGCAACGGTAGCAGCAGAATCCGGGACCTACGGAGAAAAGCTTCCGGACAATTATACCATTTCGGAAGGTCCGCTGAAAGGACTGACCTTTGAGGAGGCCATGACCATGAAGCCCCGTGAAATACGGGCCAAAACCGGTCGCAAGCTCCGATTAATGGAAAGGGTCGCCCTGAAGATTGCGCAGAAGCGGTTCAAAAAGGCAAGAAAGAAGAAGAAAAAGAGGAACAGGCGTCAAGACAGCAGAAGGGCCGAGGATAGCATATTTGGCATTCTTTCCCTATCGATTTTTGGTTTCGGTTTACTCTCTTTACTCTTTATTCCATTCGGGTTTTTGGTAGCAGGGATAACTGCCTTAATTCTGGGAGCAATCGGAATGGGGCGAGATGCCCGGAAAGGGTTCGCTATTGCCGGTTTCATCCTGGGGCTGCTATCTATGCTGTTTTTCCTTTTCTTAGTGGTTATTTTACTAATTGCCGGCCTCTGATCACTAGGTACAAAACCGAAGGTTTTGCCGTGTGCCAGCCTGCCGGCAGGAGGTTGGGTAGGTTGTGGTTTGGGTTTGCCTGCTTTCCCGACCTCCGGTAGGCGGGCCGGCAGGCAGGAGTGTGG
>JAJDFU010000008.1 GCA_020528935.1 Saprospiraceae bacterium
CAGGGCTGAGGTGAGTTCGTGTTCCATAGTGTTGCCAAATACTCTTTAAATATAGAAATACTTGGCCAATCATCCTTTCGGGTTGTTCCAGTAGAAAAAAAGGAAGGCCGCTAGCGGCCCTCCTTCCAACACTCGTTTATTGCCTCCATGCCGGATCAAACAGCGGAGCGAGGCTTTCGCCCGGCTACTTGAGGATGGTGATATCGCCTTTGATCACTTCACCTTCGGCTACGCTCAGGCGCAGGATGTAGTAGTAGGTGCCCTGCGGCAGTTCATTGCCGGTGTCGGTCGTACCCTGCCAGTCATTCATGTAGGGGCTGGCCGTATATACCGGGCTGCCCCAGCGGTTGAAAATGACGATCTCGTTGTCGGGGAAGCGCTCGGGGTTTTCCAGTTGCTCGAAGATGAGCATGTCGTTCAGGCCGTCGCCGTTGGGGGTGATGGCGTTGGGCACCTCGGGGCCTTCGTAGTCCGGATCCACCGGAATGAAAACCTGCACCCGGGCCGAATCACACAGGTCCGGGCAGTTGGCGCTGCAAATGACGTAGCTGAATGCATCTTCGCCAAAGACCCCTTCGTCTATGCGGTACTGTACCCGGCCGTTGGCCACCGTATCGATCTGTCCGAGCAGGGGTTGCTGGGAAATGGTCAGCGACCAGGCCTCAGCGGTCAGGGCATCGTTGGCGGCCACATCCAGCTCGCTCATCAGGGTGCCTTCGGCCAGTTCAAAAAAGTCGTCCTGTGCAGCGGGAACTGCCTCCAGGATAACCCTTACCGTATCCTGGGAATAATCGGTGCAGGCTGGCGTACTCAGCGACCAGACGAAGAGGTTGTCGCCTTCCGACAGTCCCGTAGCGAAGGTCGATGCCTGATCGGGCATGTCGATCTGGGCCGTGCCGGAAGTCGTCCAAAGTCCGGATAGGCTGCCGTTGGCATCATTGCCCAACAGCATCGCTCCGTCTTCACAAATGGCGAGATCGTCTCCCGCCTCGGCTTGCGGCAGGCTGCCGTCCAGTACAACCTGAACCTCATCGGTACTGCTGCAATTGTTGGTTTCATCGAGCACCGTGAGGGTGTAGGTTCCCGGTCCGAAAACCGTCGGATTGAGGGTGGTCTCATCCTGAATGGCTTCGCCGCCGGCCGCGCTCCAGGTATAGCTGAACTCAGGCCCCTGGGAAGAGGCCGAGCCGTTGAGCAACTGTCCGTCGTCGGGTACACAAGGGACCTCCACATCAAAACCGGCATCGGCCGTGGGCCGGTCCGTATTGCCGTCTACCGTGATCACCGTATCGGTTGTACAGCCGTTGACGGTGTTTTCCAGCGATAGCTGATAATCGCCGACCTGAACGGCGCTCACTACCAGCGGATTGCCGGAAGGGAAGAGGTTCTGCCCCTGCAGGGCGGTCCAGCTTCCGTTCAGTTGAGCGGCGGGCCCCGACTGGGCGGCATCGAGCACCACGGTATCGGTTTCGCAATCCAGGAAGGGAATCTCCCCGATTATGGCCACGGGCTCGGCGAAGTCGGCCTGAACCTCCACCCGGGCGCTGTCGGTACAGCCGTTGGCGGTATTCGTCACCACCAATTGGT
>JAJDFU010000578.1 GCA_020528935.1 Saprospiraceae bacterium
GATGCGCACCCAATCCCCGTGCCGCCAGATGTGGGGATAATGCTCGAAATAACTGCTTCGGTAGCGCTGCTTGTCGGGATCGTTCCAAAAGAATACGGGCATGCTGGGCATGGGTTGCGTGATCACCATCTCCCCCACTTCGCCGATCAAGGGCTCCCCCGCTTCGTCGAAAGCGTGCAGAGAGGCGCCCAGGCAGCGGCACTGGATCTCGCCGCGGTATACGGGTTCCCAGGGGCAGCCGCCCACGAAGGCCGTGCAAAGGTCGGTGCCCCCGCTCATGGAACACAACCACAGGTCCTCCTTGATGTGGCGATACACGTATTCGAAGGCTTCGGGCGGCAGGGGTGCCCCGGTCGAACCGATGGAGCGCAGCCTGGGCAGTGCAATACCCTCTTCGGAAAGATCGATTTCCTTCTTCATGCAAGCCACCAGAAAGGGCGCACTGGTGCCGAAATGGTGTATGCCGGCCTTTTGGGCAAAGGCCCAGAGCACATTCAGGTTGGGGTATCCGGGACTGCCGTCGTACAGCACCAGGGTGCCCCCCACCAAGGCAGCAGCCTGAACAAAGTTCCACATCATCCAGCCGGTCGTGGAATACCAGAAGAAGCGCTCGCCGGGATGAAGGTCGTTGTGGAAGGCCAGGTATTTTAGATGCTCCAGCAGGGTGCCGCCATGCGAGTGCGTGATGGCCTTGGGAATGCCCGTAGTACCGGAGGAATACAACACCCATATGGGATGCTCGAAAGGTACGGCTTCAAAGGTGAGTGTGGCCGGGCGTCCCTGGGTTTCGGCCCAGGCCACGGCTTTCGGGAGGCGGCCCGGGTCGGCCTGGTCATCCAGATAAGGCAAAAGAACCACTTTGTGGAGGCTGGGCAATTGTTCGATGAGCTCTGCCAGAGCTTCCATTTTGGAAAAAGGCTTTCCACCGTACTGGTAGCCGTCGGCTGCGATCAACACCTTGGGTTCGATCTGCCGGAAGCGGTCCACTACGCTGCTTACCCCAAAATCGGGTGAACAGGACGACCAGATAGCCCCGACCGAACAGGCGGCCAGAAAAGACACGGTGGCTTCCGGGATGTTCGGCAGGAATGCTACCACCCGGTCGCCGACCCCCACGCCCTGCGCGCGCAACCAATCGGACAAGGAAGCTACCCGCTCTTCCAGCTCTCCCCAACCGATCTCCACAAGCTCGTGGCGCTCCGAACCGAAAAGAATGGCCGGGTGGTCATCGGTCTTTTGCCGGAAGATATGCTCGGCATAGTTGAGCTGGCTGCCGGTAAACCAGCGCGCGTCCGGCATGGGGTCATCCGTCAGCACTCGCTGGTAAGGTTTGTGAAATTGCACCTCAAAGTAATGAGCTACCGCTTCCCAGAATTCAGCCGGATGCTCCACGGTCCATCGCCAGAGCTGGTGGTAGGATTTCCATTCGCGATCCGTCTTCTCACTGAGCCAATTGGCGAAGGCCGTTAGATTAGACTGGGCCTTGAACTCGGCGGAGGGCTGCCATAGAATGGGTTCGTTCATATTGCTTTTCGTTGCTGGAATTTCCAAATTATACGGTTTTCAGGATAAAATGACCTTTCTAC